>NZ_JBZVFJ010000287.1:0-2207 GCF_058402725.1 Fundidesulfovibrio sp.
CCTGAAGCTCGCCCTCATCTCCCTGGCCCCGGTGGGCAAGACCGTGGTGGACTCCTCCGACGTGCGCGTGATGCAGTGAGCGCCCTCAACGCAAGAGCAGCAGATACTCCTGATTGCCCTTGGGCCCCTTGACCCCGGCCGGGACCACCCCGGCCGGCTCCAGCCCCATCTCGCGCGCCGCGCCCTCCACCAGTTGCACGGCCAGCTGCCGCAACGACTCGTCGCGCACCACGCCCTTGTCGGTCTGGCCGGGGCCCAGTTCGAACTGCGGCTTGACCAGGGCCACTATGAAGCCCCCCGGCCCGAGGAACCCCTTCACCGCCGGGAGCACCTTGGTGAGCGAGATGAAGGACACGTCGATCACCGCCAGGTCCACAGGTTCTGGAATCAGGTCCGGCGCGGCCAGCCGGAAATTGACGCCCTCAAGCGATACCACGCGGGGATCGGCGCGCAGCTTCTCGTGGAGCTGGCACTTGCCCACGTCCACGGCGTAGACCTTGGCCGCTCCGTGCTGGAGCAGACAATCGGTGAAGCCCCCCGTGGAGGCCCCCACGTCCAGGGCCGTGCGGCCCGTCACGTCCAGGCGGAAGTGTTCCAGCGCGGAGAGGAGCTTGTAGGCCCCCCGGCTCACGAAGCGCTCAGGCGCGGCCAGCGAGAGCGCGGCCGAGGCCGGAAGCATCCGCCCGGGCTTGTCCAGGCGCTCGGGGCGTCCGTTCACGTCCAGGTAGACCTGGCCCGCCATCACGAGGCGCTTGGCGCGCTCGCGACTCTCGGCCAGGCCCTGGTCCACCAGGAGCTGGTCGGCGCGTATCTTGGGGTTGGCCATGCGTGTTGCCTGCGGCGGGCGCGTGGTTTACAGGGCGTTCCATGCCGACGACACGTCGCCCCAGGGCGTCCCGACCGAGGGGGCATACGGCGGAGCGCGCCGCGCGTCAACGCTCCCGGGAGCAACTCCCGTGAGCCCTACCGTCCACGCCGTGCAGGGAGCGCTGAGCGCCGCCATCCTCTACCCCTTCATGGGCGACGACGCCTTCCTCTTCGGGCTCACCGTGTTCTTCATCGACCTGGACCACCTGATCCCCTTCGTGCGCGACTGCCGCAGCCTCGACCCCAAACGCTTCTTCGCATACCACCGCGCCGTGCCGGGCCTCCCGAACTACCTGTCCATCTCCTGGTTCCACACCGTCGAGTTCCTGCTGCTGCTCTGGGCGCTGGGGTTCTGGCGTCACGAATTCTGGGTGATGCTCGCGGCCTGCCTCTTCCACATCCTCTTCGACGTCATCAAGGCCGTTCACATGGGCAAACCGTTCCTGCGGGCGTACTCCTTCGTGGAATACGCCATCCGCCGCAAGGGGAAACAGACCAGCCACACGGCATGAATCCCGAAACGACCGGACACGCCGAACAACAAACGCCTACTTGACATATCTAAAAGGATGATCGATACACTCCGCGCAGGAGGCCCCCATGACACTCTTCGCGCGCCTGATCGCCCTGGCGATCATCCTTTGCCTGGCAACTCCCTGCCTGGGACAACGCGGACCTGGCGGCGTGTCCAACAGGTCCGGCTCCACCATCTATCGCAACGACGGAACCACCTACAACCGCACCGGCAACTCCACCTACGGCAACAACGGAACCAGCTACAACCGCAACGGCAACTCCACATACGGCAACGACGGCTCCGTCTACAACCGCAACGGCAGTTCCACCTACGGCAACAGGGGGACCACCTACAACCGCGTGGGCGACACATGGTACGGCAGCGACGGCTCCGTGACCAACAAGGTGGGAGACAGCGCCTACACCCGGGGAGGCAAAGGCGCGCCGCCTCCCCCCGTGTTCGAGGGCGGAAAGTCGCGCTAGCCCCAGCCCCGGCGCACGACCCGACACGGCGGGAGTCGCGCCGGGTGATGCGGCAATGCGTCCGGTGGAAAGCCTCCGGCGGGCAAAGAGGGCTCCGCCCTCTCAGCACTCTCCCGCCGGAGGTCTCTTCCCTGCTTGCAGCGGAGCGACCCCGCCAACGCAAAGGGGCGGCCGAAGCCGCCCCGTGTGCGTGCGAGGTGTGCGGGACCGCGTCTATTTGCCCGCGAGTCCCAGCCGGGCCACCACTTTCTCGGCGGCGGCCACGGTGTATTGCTCGGGGGTGAGGCGGTCCTTTTCGTCGGCGGTGATCACGAGTTCGGGCTTGTTCACCAGGGACTTGT
>NZ_JBZVFJ010000288.1:0-2202 GCF_058402725.1 Fundidesulfovibrio sp.
GGGGCGCTGCCCCCGAACCCCTGCCAGGGCTCTGCCCTGGACCCGGCAGGGGGCTGCCCTGCACCCGCCCGGGGGGTGACCCCCCCGGACCCGCAGTAGGGGTTGTTGTTAACGTTTCAATTTGTCTACGAGATACGACAAGCCTACGAGAAAACGGAGAAAGTACATGCCGAAGGCCAGGCGGGGATGTGAGAGAAGCCTGCGCCAGCGGCCGTGTTCAAGGAACACGCCGAAAAAGCGGTAGACCGCCCCGAACTGGCGGCGGATGTCGGCGTCCCCGGCGGGCCACTTGGCGATATAGGCCTCGAAGGACCCGCCGTAATAGGTTTTCTTGGTCAGGTAGCGCCAGAGGTCGAAGGCCGCCTCGTTGTGGAAGAGAAGCGGCCTGTCGTCGCGCGAGAGGGCCTCGTACCCGGCGAGGCGCTCCGTGTAGCCCTGCTCGGGGAGCACTTGCACGTAGGCGTCCACCCGGTCGAAATCGTAGGTGGAGAGCAGCCCCACCTTTGTTGCGGAGCGCATGCGCTTGTCGAAGTCCCAGTCTTCGGGGCCGGTGAGTGACTCGTCGAAGCCGCCCGCCTGGTCGAAGGCGCGGCGGGTGAAGGCGCGCACGCAGTCGATGACCGTGGCGTCGTAGAAGCTGCGCTCGAAGCGGCGCACCGTAGGGAAGAAGCCCTTGCCCAGCACGATTTCCGGGATGTAGAGCGCGCCGTATCCCTGGCGGAGCATGGCCACGCAGCGCTCGAGCACGGAGGCGGAGAGGATCATGTCGGCGTCGAGGAAGACGAGCACGTCGCCGGTGGCCTGGGCGAAGCCGAAGTTGCGCTGGGCGCTGCGCTCGGGGCCCTTGTCGAACACCTTGTCGGTGTAGCGCCGGGCGATTTCCTTGGTGTCGTCGGTGGAGGCGTTGTCCACCACGATGATTTCCACAAGCTCGGCCGGATAGCCCTGGGCCTTCACGGACTCCAGGCAGTTGCCGATGTTGCGGGCTTCGTTGCGGGTGGTGACCACCACGGAGACGCGATCGAGGGTCATAGACGGTATGTCGCTCTTTTGCTTGCTGCCTGAAAACACAAACCCCCATTGAGGGGGTCCGGGGGGAATCATTCCCCCCGGCGGGTCCAGGGCGGAGCCCTGGCGGGGTTCGGGGCGGAGCCCCGACGGACTGCGGAGCCGCGCCCCGCCTTGCATCTTGCACCATTCCGCGCGGCAGGGCGCGGGCCGGGTCAGCCTTACTTCTTGCAGTCGGCGCAGCCCTTGCGGGAGTTCAGCAGGTGGCCGATGAGCTTCCCGGCGGCCCTGTAGAAGAAAGCGATGTCATCCATACTCCTGATGGAGAGTATCTTGCGCAGGATGAACGCCGGGGTCAGGGCGGCCTTATACAGTTCGTTCTTGAATTGCAACACGTCTTCGTTGCTGAGCGGCGAGCGCCAGACGCTCTGGCGCATGTCGTAGTCGTCCCAGTCCTCGGTGAGCAGCCAGCCCTGGTCCTTGGCCTCGGCGAAGAGGGGGGTTCCGGGGTAGGGCACCACGATGGTGGCCTGGAGCGTGTCCAGCACGCCGGAGACGAACATGCGCTTGGCGAAATCGATGGTGGCGCGGGCGTCTTCGCGGGTCTCCCAGGGGTAGCCCACCATGGTGGTGATGTGCGGGGAGAGTCCTGCCTTCTTGCACATGCGCAGGGTTTCCTCGATCTGGGCCACCTTGATGCCCTTGACCAGCCTGTCCAGGGTGGACTGCACCACGGACTCCAGGCCGATGAGGATGAAGCGGAAGTTGGCGGCCTTCAAAAGGTTCCACTGTTCCTGGCTGAGCGCGCCCACGCGCATGTTGCAGCCCATGACCACCTTCTTGTGCAGGCCGCGCTTCACCATGCCCCGGCAGAAGTCCTCCAGCCACTTCCCTTTGGGGAAGCAGCCCGAGTCGTCGAAGATTTCCTTCACGCCCAGGGCGGCCAGCTTCTCGATCTCGTCCAGGTGGCGCTCCACGGAGACGGTGCGGTAGTTGCGGCCGGGGTAGAGGGTGGTCCAGGAGCAGAAGGTGCACTTGCCCCACCAGCAGTCGCGCCCTGCGTAGACGTAGGTGCCGGGGGTGTGCTTGAAGTTGCCGTTCTTGTAGGCGTACAGCTCCCAGCGGGTGAGGGCGCGGTCGATGTGGGGGAGCTTGTCCAGGTCGTGTTCCAGGGAGGCGGGGCCTGTGTCCCTG
>NZ_JBZVFJ010000289.1:0-2195 GCF_058402725.1 Fundidesulfovibrio sp.
CAGGGAGGCCTCGCTGATGGCCTTGGCGCGCTCCAGGAGCTTGATGCCGTCCTGTCCGCGGCCGGTCTGGTAGAGCAGGCCCGCCTGGTTGTTGAGCAGCTGGGCCAGGGTGGGGTGGTTGGGGCCCAGGGTGCGCTCCACGACGCCCACAGCCTGTCCCAGGTATTCCAAGGCCTTGGCGGTGTCGCCGGCGGAAAAGTGGTCCACGGCCATGTTGTTCAGGCGCAGGGCCATGTCGGGGTGTTCCGCTCCCTGGGTTTTGAGGGAGGATTCCATGGCCTGCTTGGAGAATTTGAGAGCCTCGGCCTGTCGTCCGGTGTTCTGGTAGACGAAGGAGAGGTTGTTGCGCAGCGTGGCGATGTGGGGATGGTCCGGCGGCAGGTTCTTTTCGAGCACGCTCATGGCCTTGAGGCTGTATTCCTCGGAGCGGGGATAGTCCTTGAGCTTGGCGTAGAGCACGGCGAGGTTGCCGTAGGAGATGGCGGTGTTGATGTTATTCGGCCCCCAAAGCTTCTCGCGGGAGGCCTTGGACAGTTCCATCTGGTCGCGGGCGCAGGCGAGGTCCTCCATGCCCATGCAGACCAGGGAAAGGACCGACCGCGCGGCGGCAACGAACTCGCTGCCAGCCCCCTCGGTCTTGATGAGAATGGCCAGGGCGCGTTCGGCCTCTGGCCGGGCCTCGGCGTAGCGCCCCTGGTCCGAGTGGATGGTGGCCAGGTTGGCCAGACACTTGGCCAGGGTCATATCGTTGGGGCCGCCTACCTTCTCGGCCTGGGGGACCAACTCTTTGAACATGGCCTCGGCCTTGGCGAAATCCCCTTTATGATAGGGAATTTCCGCCACCATGTAGCGCACGTAGAGCACGTTCTTGCCGTTCTCGCCCTCTTTGCGCAGGAAGATGCCCAGGGCCTTGTCCAGAGTCAGGCGCGCCTTCTCGTATTCACCCAGGCGGCGGTACGTTTCGCCCAGGATCACGGCGTCGTAGCCCACCAGGGTGGAATCCGGCCCGTAGGCCGCCTCGTGCTCGGCCAGGGCCTTCTCGGCCAGGGGCAGGGCCTCCTGGGGCTTTTCGTCGCGCAGGAGCGTGAAGGTCTTGTAGGTGGAGCAGCCGCTGAACAACAGCGCGGCGCACACGGCCAGGGACGCCAGGAAGCGGACGCCTGTCATGGCGTGACCCTCCTCGCAGACTGTTGACGGGCCGGCACGCAAGCCCAGGGAGCGCGACCGCTATTTCTTGGACCAGCTGCCGTCCTCGGCCTGCACCCACCAGCCGGTGCGGGCGTTGTCGCGCCAGGCCTTGGCGTAGATGGCCCCGATGCGCGGCACGTCGGCCTTGCGGACCTTGAGGTCTGTGGCCAGGGCCTCATAGAGCGCCTTGCGGTCGGCGTTGTCGTCGCCCACGAGGGCCTTGGCCAGATCGGCCTGCTTGGCGCAGGCGGCGTCGCCGGGGCGCAGGGAGAGGTAGCCGTCGCTGCCGATGCCCACGCAGCCCTCGTCGTAGAACGGCTTGAGGCTGGCCTGGCGGCCCAGGATGGCCTCCATGGAGGATTTCACGGCGGGGTTGGGCACGGCATCGATGCGCAGGTTCTGGCCCGGGCCGCGCGTGGCCACCATGTTGCGCGTGGCGAAGGCGTCGGCCACCAGCAGATCGGCGCTCTGGGCCACCTCGCTGGCCGGAAAGTTGACGTTCACCGTGGCGCACGCTCCGGTCAGCGCCGCCAGGAGGACCATAGCCAGGTACGTCTTACGGGCCGCGATCATGTTCATTCCCTCGCTTTGGGTACGTTGCCTTCAGGTCCGGTCGCCTTGCCCGGGGGGGCGTGCAGATGGGGCAGTTCGAACCTCACCTTGGTCTCGATCCTCTTATTCATGATATTCATGAAACGGGCAAGCAGGTCTGCGAAGGGGATGGCGTTTTCCGTGTTGCCGATCACCACGTCCACGCCCGTAAAGCCCGAGCGCCGCAGGACAAACTCCACGCCGTTCTCCTGGTGCAGGCCGCGCACGGTGCACCACTTGCCCTTGAGCCCCACCATGAGCCCGAGCTTGCGATAGCCGAAATCCCCGAAGAGCTTGAGGGCGGTGCGCGCGGCGAAGCCAGGGTCCACGGCGCGCCCGGCCGAGACCTCCGTGAGGGAGTTCACGGCCCCCAGGCTGATGCGCTGCTCCACCCCTGGCGTCTCCACAGACTCCAC
>NZ_JBZVFJ010000290.1:0-2176 GCF_058402725.1 Fundidesulfovibrio sp.
CGCGCCCATCTTCTGGGACTAGAGGAGGATGGAGCCGAAGGCGGGCATCTCGGGGGTGTCCACGCGCCGGGCCATGGTCTTCAGGGCGTCCTCGGTGGACATGCCCAGCTTGATGTTCTGGTAGGCGATGTGCAGCTCGGCGATGAAGGGGTCGCGGGAGGCGCTCAGGTCGCAGATGCGCCGGATGCCCGCCAGGAAGTCCAGGCCCGAGGCCGTGGAAAGGGCCAGCATGTCCACGCAGTCGGGCATGGCGGCCGTGACGGCCTTCTGGCGAGCGGTCTTGCGGTCCACAAGCCACCACCAGGGGTAGAGCGCGCCCAGCACCCCGAACCCCAGGACCATGGAGAAGGTCGGCTTGAAGAGCCAGCCCAGCAGACAGAAAAAGCCCAGCATCGCCACCTGGAAGGCCGCGAACTCCTCGGGCGAGACCTTGCGCTCTATGCCCGCCGTGGTGAGCATGGCCTTCACGGTTTCGCGGTAGCTCGCGGGGACGAACGGGGCCAGAGGGGCGGCCAGGGGCTGGGTGAAGGGGCGCGCAAGCCCCGCGAGCCCCGCGCTCTCGCCCGCCAGATCCTCCTCGTCGCGGGGGGCGTCCTGCTGCCTGACCACCGAGGGCCTGGGCAGCGCGAACCACGCCGCCGCGAAAACCCCTCCGAAAAAGAGCAGATAGCCGAGAGTCTTGATCCATTCCATGTCCATGGCCTTGCCCTCACGTCTCCAGGGTGACGCGGAGCACCTCCTCCGCCGTGGTCAACCCCCGGGCCAGGCGCTCCAGGGCGGCCCGGCGCAGGGTGGTCATGCCCGAGGCCTCGGCGGCGCGGCGGATGGCCGCGTCCGGGGCTCCTTCCAGGATGAGGCGCTCCATGGCCTCGTCCACGCTGAAGACCTCGTAGACGCCCACGCGTCCCCGGTAGCCCGACCCCCGGCAGGCTTCGCACCCCGCGCCCCGGCGGAACACCGCGCCGGGCGGCGGCGTCTCCAGGCCTGGCAGGTTGCGGGGCGGGTCCGTCTCCCGGGCGCAGTCCGGGCAGACGCGGCGCAGCAGGCGCTGGGCCGCCACCGTGAGCCGCGCCCCGGCCAGCAGATGGGCGGGCACGCCCATGTGGGCCAGGCGGCTCACGGCCCCGGGGGCGTCGTTGGTGTGCAGGGTGGAGAGCACCAGGTGGCCGGTCATGGCGGCCTTCACGGCCGTGTCGGCCGTCTCCAGGTCGCGGATTTCACCCACCATGACGATGTCCGGGTCCTGGCGCAGGAAGGCGCGCAGGGCCTGGGCGAAGGTGAGCCCCTCGCCGCCCGGGCAAGGGGTCTGGGTGACGCCCTCCAGGCGGTACTCCACCGGGTCCTCGGCGGTGAGGATGTTCACCCGGGTCGTGTTGAGCCGCCCCAGGGCCGCGTAGAGCGTTGTGGTCTTGCCCGAGCCCGTGGGGCCGGTGACCAGCACGAGACCATTCGGAGCGTCGATGGCCTTGGTGAACACCTCCAGGTCGCGCGGGGGCAGGCCCAGGTCCTCCAGGGAGAGACCCGCCCCGCCCTTGTCCAGCAGGCGCAGCACGATCTTCTCGCCGTGGAGCGCGGGCAGCGCGGAGACGCGCATGTCCAGGGGGCGGCCGTCCACCAGGTTGCAGGCGATGGCCCCGTCGCGCGGGTGGGGGGCCGGGTCCGGGTCGATGCCCGCCAGGGCCTTGACGCGCCGCGACAGCGCGCGCCCCACTGCGGGGGGCAGCTCGTGGCCGGGCCGCATGATGCCGTCCACGCGGCTGCGCACGCGGAAGAACCGCTCGCAGGGTTCCAGGTGGATGTCCGAGGCCCGGCCGCCGCGCGCGGGGCCGGCCAGGTCGTCCAGCACAGCGCGCAGGAGCGCCGCCACCTCGGCATCCTCGGAGGGGTCGCGCCCGCGCGCGCCCGGGGCCAGGCGGGCCAGCGCCTTGGCCGCGCGCGCTGTCTGCGCGGGCACCTCCGGGGAGGGGGCGTCCGGCTGCTCCACGGGGAGGCAGGACTCCACGGCCTTGCGGATGCCCCGGGCGTGGCAGGCGTAGGTCGCAACGCGCCCGCAGAACAGGTGCTCCAGGCGGGCGCGCAGGGCCTCGTCGTCGGGCCGGGCCATCACCATGTGGGCCTGCCCGCCCTCCAGGCGGATGGGGAAGGCCAGGTCCTCCAGGGCCCCCCGGCGCGTGAC
>NZ_JBZVFJ010000291.1:0-2162 GCF_058402725.1 Fundidesulfovibrio sp.
GGCCCAGGCGCGCAGGGAACCCAGGGCCTGGGGCGAGAACTCCGCCGAACCCTGGGCCAGCAGGGCGGCCGGGTCCTGACCGCGCAGGTCCGCCTCGGCCAGAGCGTAGAGGGCGTGGCCCGCGTCGCGCGCGGTGAGCCCGGAGGCCTCCATGCCCCGGCAGAGCGCCGCCAGCCACGCCGACTGCACCAGATAGACGTGATTGCGGTTGTCCGGGCCGCCGATGTCGGGCACGGCCTCCAGGAGGGCCGGAAAGGCCGCGAGGGAATCTCCGGCAACGGCCCGTGCGCGCTCCCCGCGTCCGGTGGCCGCGAGCCACTGGGCCGCCCCCTCGCTGACGCCCCGGAATTCCTCCAGGAGTTCCCGGCGCCGGGCAGCCTCCCAGACCCCGCAGAGGGCCGCCCGGGGCGTAAGGGCCAGGCACGGCAGGGCCGCGCACAGCCCCAGGAAGGAGCGGCGCGACCTCACAACAGCCCCTCGCCGCGCAGCGCCGCCCTGACGATCTCCTGGCGCGCCGGGGCCTGGGCCATGGCGGACATGTCGATGTTCAGGGCGAAGAACCACGTTTCCCCGCCCTTCTCCAGCCAGCCCACCCACCAGCCCGTGCCGGGGTCCGTGCTGGCGGCCCAGCCGGTCTTGGCGCGCAGGGTCCAGCCGGGTCCTTCTTCCACGCGCATCACGTCCTTCACCATGTCCATGGCGCGCGCGGAGAAGGGCAGGCGGCCCTCCCTCAGGCGGCGCAGGAAGGCCACCTGCTCCAGGGCGCTGATGCGCATGCCGCCCTGGAGCCAGAACACGTCCACGCCCGCGCTGATGTCTGCGTTGGCGTAGCCCAGTTCGCGCAGCCACCAGCCCATGCGCTCCGGCCCCACGGCCCGGGCCAGGCCCTGGAAACAGGGCACGCAGGAGGCGGCGAAGGCCTCGCGCAGCGTCAGGTCGCGGTTCCAGGCCTCGGCGGAGCGCTTCACGCCGTCCCAGCGCAGCACGGCGTCGGGGCCGGAGACCACGCCCGTCTCGAGGGAGATGAGCGCGTTGGGGATCTTGAAGGTGGAGGCGGGCAGGTAGCCCCGGGCCGCGCGCGCCGGATCGAACACCTTGCGCGCGCTGCCGTCGGCGTTTTCGAGCACCAGCGTGCCCTGGACGCCGCGTTCCTGGAAGAGGCGCGCCCAGTCGGGGCGCTCGGTCACGACGGTTTTCGGGGCGCGTGCCCCTGCGCAGGCGCAAAGAAGGCAGAGCGTTCCCAGGACGGCGAGGACACGGATGACGGGCATTTCGGACTCCTGAAGGCGGGATGCACGGAAGTGACCGCGCGTCTTTCCTCCCGCATTTCGCGGCGTCCGGCAAGACCCGTCGGCCTGCTGCTTGCGCGCCCCCCGAAAGAACGCTACTTTGCAACTGGAGAGAGACAATCATCGTGCGTCCGCCGAGCCCAGACCCTTCCGGCTTCATCGTCCAGCCGCTTTCGTTGGCGGTTCTGGCGCTTCTTGTCCTGGCTGGTTTCGCCCGTGCCGAGCGCCTTGTCTTCGCCTACCCAGAACGCCCTCCCTTCAACCACACGGAGAACGGACGCGCCGTGGGCATCCTGGTGGACCTCACGGCAGCCATCTCCGTGGATGCGGGCGTGGAGCCCGAGTTCCAGGAGATGCCCTCCCAACGCATCCTCGAAGAGATGCGCCGTCCCGACAGCACCCTGTGCAGCTTCGGCTGGTTCAGGAACCCCGAGCGCGAGGTCTTCGCCCGCTTCAGCAGCCCCTTCTACAGGGATCCGCCCCTGATGGCCGTGGTCCTGCGCCGCGACGGCCCGGCCCTGGAGGGCAAGACGACCCTGAGGGATCTGGCCGGATCGCCTCTCCGGGCAGGGCTCGTGCGGGGCTGGTCCTACGGGGCGCAGGTGGAGGGCATCCTGCGGGAGACGAACGCGCGGGTGGAGCTGGCCCCCGAGCGCCCCAGCCAGGCGCGCATGCTGACCGCCGGGCGCTTCGACTACACCCTGGCCCGCTCCGCCGAGGTCGAGGAGATCGCCTCCCTGGCAGGCCTGAACGCAAACGACCTCCTCGCCATTCCCCTGGAGGACCTCACCGACATGGGCCAGCGCCACATCCTCTGCGGCCGGGGCGTGCCCCCCGAGGTGCTGGAGCGCATCGACGCGGCCATCGCCCGGC
>NZ_JBZVFJ010000292.1:0-2154 GCF_058402725.1 Fundidesulfovibrio sp.
GCTTCATGGGCTTCGACACGCACGAGGCGGGCGGCGGCCAGCTTTCCACCTCGGTGCAGCGTCTGGTGCAGCAGGCCATCAAGGAGATCGACGAGAAGCACAAGCTGCCTGCCATGGCGGCGTTCGAGGCCGAGAAGGCCAAGCGCGAGAAGGCCATCGCCCGCGCGGCGGCCGAGAAGCCCGCGGCCAAGAAGGGCAAGAAGGACGAGGCCCCCGTGGTCGAGGGCGTGGCCTGCACCATGACGAACCTGGGCGCGGTGTCCTGCCTGGTGCCCACGGGGTGGACCACGGCGGCGTTCCCCACGCTGGGCGCGCAGGCCCAGGCCCTGGGCGGCGGGCAGGCCTCGGCCCTGGCCATGAGCCTGACGACCCAGGCCGCAGGGCCGCTGGTGACGCTGACCATGCCCGGCTCGGTGCTGGGCACGGCGTTCAGCGGCGTGGCCATCAACGGCCCGGACGTGGACGGACGCCTGATCATGGTGCCCGCCCAGGCCTGCAAAGGCGATCCGGCCGTGCTCCAGGCCATGCTGGAGAAGCACTTCCAGCAAAGCTCCCTGGTGCAGGGCCTGGGCGTGGAGACGGTGGAGGCCCAGGGCGGCCAGCGCCCCATCCAGGTTTACAAGTACATCCAGGTGGAGCGGCGCAAGGTGGAGGGCGGCGAGCCCCAGCCCACCTCCGGCGCGGACACGGGACAGGGAAGCTCCAAGATGGTGTCGGTGCCGCACTACCTGAACATCGCGGTGGCCGTGATGCCCAAGGGCGACCAGATGGTGGTGGCCCTGCTGATGAGCCCGGAAGAGCGCTTCCTGCCGCAGCTTGAAGGGTTCCGCAAGCTGGTGGGCTCCATCAGCTAGGCCGACGGGGGCGCAGGCCTCCGAAGCCTTCACCGTCGACATCTGCCAAACGAAAGGCGGGGGCCATCACGGCCCCCGCCTTTTCATTCTCTCGTCAGCCCCCCGGGTGAAGCCCGCGAAGCAATCGCGGGTCCTGGGGGATCATCCCCCTGGCGGGAGAGTCCAGAGGGGCAGCGCCCTCTCTGGCCGCCGGAGGCCTCTTGGCTTAGCACTTCCCGCCGGCGCCGCCTTCGTTCACCACGTCCTTCTGGACCTCGTAGATCTCGCGCAGGATGCGGGGCACGTCGTAGGTGATCTTCCAGTTGGGGTAGTGCTCCTCGAACTTCTTCAGGCCCGAGACCCACCAGATGTGGTCGCCGATGCGGTTGGTCTCGTCGTATTCGTAGTTCATCTTCTTGCCGGTGATCTCTTCGCACATGTCGATGGCTTCGGCCATGGAGCAGTTGGAGTAGCGGCCGCCGCCGATGTTGTACACTTCGGCCACGCGGGGCTTCTCGAAGAAGTGCCAGAGGGAGTTCACCAGGTCGTAGGAGTGGATGTTGTCGCGGACCTGCTTGCCCTTGTAGCCGTAGATGAAATACTTCTTGCCGGTGATGCAGCAGCGCATCAGGTAGGAGAGGAACCCGTGCAGCTTGGTGCCGGAGTGGGCCGGTCCGGTGAGGCAGCCGCCGCGGAACACGCCGGTGTTCAGGCCGAAGTAGCGGCCGTATTCCTGCACCACCACGTCGGCCGCCACCTTGGATGCGCCGAAGAGGCTGTGCTTGGTCTGGTCGATGGACATGGTCTCGTCGATGCCGCCTTCCCACTTGTGGCCCTTCTCGATCTCGAAGCGCTTCTCCAGTTCCACCAGGGGCAGGTAGTTGGGCGTGTCGCCGTAGACCTTGTTGGTGGAGGTGAAGATGAACACGCCCTCGGGGCAGTGCTGGCGGAAGTTCTCCATCATCACCAGGGTGCCGTTGGCGTTGACGGTGAAGTCCATGTAGGGGTCGGAGGCGGCCCAGTCGTGGGAGGGCTGGGCGGCGCAGTGGATCACGGCCTTGATGGACTTGCCGTAGCGGCCGTAGATCTTGGAGATGGCGTCGTGGTCGCGGATGTCGGCGTCGTAGTGGGTGTAGCTCTTGAGGTCGCCCTCCAGACGCTGACGGTTCCACTCGGTGGAGGCGTCCTCGCCGAAGAAGGTCTTGCGCAGGTTGTTGTCGATGCCCACGACGTCGAAGCCCTTGTCCGCGAAGAAGCGGACGGTTTCCGAACCGATCAGACCGGCCGAGCCGGTGACGATAGCGACTGACATGTGAAAGCT
>NZ_JBZVFJ010000293.1:0-2144 GCF_058402725.1 Fundidesulfovibrio sp.
CGACCAGGAGGCCGCGCTGTAACTGACGCGGGCCCTCCCGAAGAGGGTCAGCTCCAGATACTCGCCCAGCGTGACGAACCGTGCCGCCGCGCGGAACACCTCGGGCCGGTGACGCTTGAGGTGCAACAGGCGCGGTGCGGCGTAGCTGGGGTGGAAGCGGCATCCTGTCCGCTGCCTGAAGCGCTCCTCGTCCAGCTCGCGGCGCAGGAATTCCGCCTCTCTGGCGGAACTCAGATCGGCGTAGGTGGAGAGCCGGGTCAAGGCCCTCGCGTCGCGGTCCACGGCCATGAGGTTGGACACGAAGGAGCACCCGCCGACGGCCTTGATGGAGCGGGCCATGTCGCCCGCATCGGCCAGCACACGGTCGATGCAGGCGAAGAGTCCGTCCAGCAGGGCGTCGGGGTCGGCGGTGCTCTGGCCGTCCGGGTCGTTGCGCAGGACGGTGGGCGCGGCGGCGGCCAGCCCCTCCACCAGCCTGCCGCCCGCGTCGAACACTCCGGCGCGGGTGGTGGTGGAGCCCACGTCGAGGGCCAGCACCAAGGGGGAGGCGGCCCTTGAGGGCGGGATGCTCTCCATGCCCGGCCTAGGCCCCCGCAAGGGGTCGCAGGTGGCGCTCGAAGTGGGTGCGGAGCACTTCCTCGTGCAGGGCGCGGTGCTCCTTGAGCAGGGCCGCCAGTCGCTCCCTGAAGGAAGGCCTGCCCTCCGCCCCCGGGGTGGTGAGCACCGAACCGAAGGTGACGTGCAGAATCTGGCGGCCGTTGTCGTAGCCGAGGTAGGCCGCTTCGAGCACGCCCTTGTCGAGACGCTCCGGCGAGGGCGAACCGTCCAGCACGGCCGAGATGTGGTAGCTGGCCTTGTCCGTGTCGAAGCGGGCGCGGGAGAACTCCACGATTTCGCGGAACAGGTCCGGATCGGTCCGGCAGGCCACGCGCAGGGCCTCCAGGTAGCTGGTCCCGGCGGTTTTCACGTGGAAGACGCCCCCCGTGGCCTTGGCGAGCAGGGGGTAGACCCCGAACTTGTCCGATCCGCTGTGCAGGGAGAGCTTGTAGGGGCCGAAGCGCCCGGCCACGGCGGCGTGCCGGGCCAGCACGTCGCGCAGGTCGCGCAGGTCGCCCCGGTAGTCCACGCCCTTCTCGAAGGCCCCGGGGAAGCGCGGGGCGAGGCTCACGACGGCGACGCCCCGGCGCTTGAGCTCCATGGCGATGTAGCAATGCTCGGCAACGCTGGTGGGCTCCTCGGTCTCGTCGACCGAGACCTCGATCTCCCAGGGCTTCCCGGCGCGGGCCTTGGCGATGTGGGCGGCCATGGCCTGGATGTGGTCCAGGGCGCGGCCGTACTTCACCACGGCCCGGTACAGGGTCAGCCTGTCGAAGGCGACCGAGCCCGTGCCGAGTTCGAAGGATTTGCCCTCGTAGAGCCCTGAGGCCTGCTCCGCGCCCCCCTGCCCGGCCTGGACCATGGCCTCGAAGCGCTTCCCGAGTTCCGCCCCGTCGTACGTTCCGGCGTTCTGGTCCACATGGTCGGAGGGGTCGATGGTGAAGAAAACGAAACCGGACGCAGCGGTCACGTCCACGTCCTCGAAGGTCTTCAGGTGGTCGGCGTCCGCGCCGGTGGGGCCGGTCCAGCCGGAGCGCAGCGCCCCGAAGACGGCGTCGGACATCACTTCCGGCGGGGTGCGGCGGGTGCGGGTCATCTCCCGGATGGATTGCTGGCAGAAGATGGGGACAAGGCCCTCCCCGGCCGCGCGCATGGCTGCGGCATGGCCGGGGGTGGCCAGGCCGATGCGGTCTCCGAAACCGAAGGAGGGGGCGAGCCCGGTGGCCCCCGGGGTGAGCGCGGGCATCGCCGCCAGGAGCGAGGGCAGGTTGGCCGGGCAGGAGCGCCCGAAGGACAGGGAGAAGCCGCCCGCCTGCTCGAGCGTCCCCTCCGCCAGGGAAAGCAGGGGCGCGCCGGGGGTCACCGAAAAGACGTGCTCCACTCCGCCTTTGTCCATGATGCCCGCCACGCCGCCCCCGGCGGACGCGAGAGACGCCGCCGCGACATCCGAACCCAGCGTGCCGGACAGGGCGCTGGCCAGGGCGTCCCGGCCTTCTCCTTGGTGGACGAGGAATGCCCCCAGGGGGGCCTTGATGGCTTCCATGCTC
>NZ_JBZVFJ010000294.1:0-2143 GCF_058402725.1 Fundidesulfovibrio sp.
GGCCCAGGCAAGGCTGCTGGAATCCAGGGTGGCCCTGGCGGGCCTGGGCGGCCTGGGCGGTCCCGTGCTGGAAGGCCTGTGTCGCCTGGGGGTCGGGATCATCGACGCGGCCGACCACGACCTCTTCGAGCCCACCAACCTGAACCGTCAGCTCCTGGCCACGGAAGCCGCCCTGGGCGCGTCCAAGGCCGGGGCGGCCGCAGCCCGCGCGCGGGAGATCAACCCCGCCGTGGAACTGCGCGCCCGGCAGGTGCGCCTCGCGCCCGAAGAATTCGCCGAATTCTTCCGGGGCGCGGACGTGGCCATCGACGCCCTGGGCGGCATGGCCTGCCGACCGGCGGCGGAACGCGGCGCGGCCCTGGCGGGCGTGCCGCTGGTCACGGGAAGCGTGGCGGGCTCCACGGCCACGGCCGCCACGGTGCTGCCGGGCTGGACAGGCCCCGCAGGCCTGATCTGCCCATCGGGCACGCCTTCCGGCCCAGGCGCGGAGGACGTGCTGGGCTGTCTGGCCCCGGCCATTCAAGTGGCCGCCGGGCTCATGCTGGCCGAAACCGTGCGCCTCGCCCTGGGCAGGCCGCCCCGCCTGGGAGGCCCCACGGGCCGCATGGCCGTGCTGGACCTCGACGACCTGAGCCTGGAACGCTTCGCCCTGCCCGGCCCCCAGGGCCACGAATAATCAGCCCGGCCTTCTTTTCCCGGAAAAACCTGCCCTGCTGGCACACGCCCTGCTGAAGCCCTGTGGAGGAGCGCCGAACGCGACGCTTCCAGACGGGATACGGCCACTGTGCCGGAAAGCCATTACCTGAAGTTTCGAGGTGTTGGATATGAGGGACATTTCCGTGCCCGCGAGGCATTCGGACATCGGACGGGTCGTCGCAGGGGAAAAAATTGCCTGGGACCGCTTTGTGGAAGATTTTTCCGGGCTGCTCTACGGCGTTGTGCTGCGTACGTTACGCCTGCGTTCACCCTCTGCTTCGACCGACGACGCGAAGGACGTAATGCAAGAGGTGTTCCTCCGCCTGATCAAGGACGATTTCCGGCTGCTGCGGTCCTACAGGGAGGATCGGGCCGCGCTCTCCACGTGGCTCACTGTGGTGGGGCGCTCCGTGGCCCTGGACTGGCTGCGCCGCCCCGAGGCGCGCCGCGCAACCGTGGAGCTGGACGAGGAACTGGCCGCGCCCGAGGACCGGCCCTTCGGAGGACGCCTGGAATTGCCGCCCGGAGTGCTCACGGAACGCCAGGCGCACGTGCTCACCCTGCTCTTCGACCAGGATCTGGACGTGGATGAGGTGGCGCAGGCCCTCAGCGTGCAGGCCCAGACCGTGCGAAGCCTGAAGCACCAGGCCCTGGAGCGGCTGAGGGGCCACTACGGGGCGCGACCGGGCCTGGCCTGAACGGTCGGCCAGGGCGGACACCGCGCGCTTTGCCGGATCGTCCCGCGCCCCTGCGGTCCTGGCCCGCGAGCCTGTCACCCGGCCGGATCGGTCGCTTCGGAGTCCGTCTCGCACCTTTCCCGGTGAACCGCAAAACCTGCCCGGGCAGATGACGCGCGCTTCACTGAAGCGCCGCGCGACCTGGCCGAGGCCAGGCCTCCTCCAAGGTTCCCGTCCATTCCATACCTTCCGTTTGCATCGAAAAACAATGTTTCCGAAGGGTTCTTTCGCCTCTAAAGGAAGCGGCCGTATCTTCCGATGAGTGCATGTCCCCGGAATCCTTGACCCGCCGTAGCCTGCGGGCTATCGGACGGGGACGACGACGCTTGAGCGGGAGGCGAGGTTACACACCATGTCCAACAATCGCGACATGCGGGGGGCTTCTTCTGGAGAATCCGCCGGGGAATGCCCGGACGCCCTGACCGTGGCGGCGTACCTGGACGGCAGACTGGAGGGCGCGGAGCTTGCGGCCGTGGAGCGCCACCTGGCTGCCTGCCGCAAGTGCGCGACGGACGTGCTTGAACTGCGCGAGCTTCTGGACAACGTGGGCGGCGACGAAGCCGGTCACGAGGAGCACGTGCGGGAGGCCGCCGAGCAGGCCAAGAAGCTCGTGCGGGGCTGAGCTACGTCCGACAGTTTCACCCAGGACAACGGTCCGGCGGTCCCCCCTCGCGGGGCGTCGCCGCCGACCGATCGGAAGACGGCATACG
>NZ_JBZVFJ010000295.1:0-2139 GCF_058402725.1 Fundidesulfovibrio sp.
CGCTCCATACCGAGGCCAACGCCGGGACCATCGACGGCGACGCCAACCGCGTGGAGGGCGTGGACCGGACCTACACCAACCTTGTGCGCGTGCCCGAGAGCACCGTCTCGTGGGAATTCACGGTCTTCACCATGGACCCTGGCCTGCATGTTACGGGATGGAATGGGCTTGCCGGGCTCCGGGTGGGCTACCTGGTGGGCTGGAAGATCATCGAGGGACGCCTGAAGGGGCTCGACGCCGTTGGCGTGGCCAGGCCCCGGGAGCTTTTCCGCCTGCTGGCCGCCGGACGCGTGGACGCGGTGATCTACCAGCGCCTCGGGGGCGGCCTCTTCCTGGACGAACTGGGCATTCCGCGTTCCGCCGTGCGCGCCGAGGTGCTGGAGCGCCGCGAGATGTACGTCTATCTCAACCGCCGCCACGAGGCCCTGGTACCCAGGCTGGCCGAGGCGTTGCGCTCCCTGAAGCAGGACGGCACGCGCGAGCGGCTCTTGGCGGACCCCGCCGGGGAGTGATCCGCGTTGCCTCTGGCGGCGCGTGCCGTCCCTAGGACGGCGTCCGAAGCGGGACGGTCGAACCGAACGATTTGCGAACCTGGTTGCGCGGGCGATGCGCCCGATGCGAGGCGTCCTCGCCGGCGAACGCAACGCGAAAAAGGGCCGTTCCCGTGGGAACGGCCCTTGCCTGGCGAATGCGTCGGGAGGCCTAACGCTTGGAGTACTGGAAGCGGGCGCGGGCGGCGCGCTGGCCGTACTTCTTACGTTCCTTGGCCCTGGCGTCGCGGGTGAGCAGGCCGGCCTTCTTGAGCATGGGGCGCAGCTCGGGGTCGGCCTGCAGCAGGGCGCGGGAGATGCCGTGGCGCAGGGCCTCGGCCTGGCCCGAGATGCCGCCGCCGTCCAGGGTGGCGTTCACGTCGAAGCGGCCCTGGGTCCTGGTGAGGGCGAAGGGCTGACGGATGATTCCCTGCAGCGCGGGGCGGGGGAAGTATTCGTCGGCGGGGCGGCCGTTGATCAGGATCTGCCCGGTGCCGGGTTTGATGCGGGTGCGGGCGATGGCGGTCTTGCGCCGTCCGGTGCCGTAGAAGAAGTCGGTGCTCATGGCGTGCTCCGTGTGTTAGGCCAGGGGCTTGGGCTGCTGGGCGGCGTGGGGATGCTCGGCCCCGGCGTACACCTTGAGCTTCTTGAGCATCTGGCGGCCCAGGCGGTTCTTGGGCAGCATGCCCTTCACGGCCTTGATCAGCACCTGGTCGGGCTTGGAGGACATCATGTCTTTCAACACGGTTTCCTTCAGGCCGCCGATCCAGCCGCTGTGGCGATAGTACATTTTCTGGTCGAGCTTGCGGCCGGTGACCTTCACCTTGTCGGCGTTGACCACAACCACGAAATCGCCCCCGTCCATGTGGGGGACGAACTCGGGTTTGTGCTTGCCGCGCAGACGCTGGGCGATCTGGCTGGCCAGGCGGCCCAGGATCTTTTCCGAGGCGTCCACGATCACCCAGTCGCGGGTGATATCCTTGCTGCTCGGGCTGTATGTCTTCATGACGAGAAGTCCTCCATGCGATCGGGAAGAGGTGTCCTTTACGGGTTGGTGCGGCCCCTGTCAACAACTTGTTCGGATTTTTCTCCGTGCTCTGGCGACGGGACGCGTTTTGTCCGTGGCACGCGGCTTCCGGCCCGACGCCGAGGGCGGAAGGCGGCTTCTTGGCTTGATTCTTTTGATGGACGCCGTTAGTCGTCCAAACAATGCATGGCGCGAACAACCCGCTCCGCAGCATCCTGGCCGGAACGCTTCTGTCCCTGGCGATCCTCGCGGGAGGCCTCTACCTGGCGGACCACGCCTTCCTGGTCTACGAGGAGGCCCACTACGTCGCCCGCGCCCGCGTGGACGACGCCCTCTTCCACCCGGCCAGCCTGGCCTACAACGACCACGGCGGCGTGATCCCCAGGCAGAAGCCCGAGGGCGAATACCGCATCCTTTTTTTCGGAGACTCCTTCACCCACGGGGTGACCCAGGCGCGGTACTCCCTTCCGGCAGTCCTGGAAAAAGTGCTCGCCGGGGCCGGGACCGGGAAAAGCGTCAAGGTCGTGAATCTGGGGGTGCCGGGTTCGAGCTTTCCATCCTACATTGAGCAGTTCGCCTTCT
>NZ_JBZVFJ010000296.1:0-2127 GCF_058402725.1 Fundidesulfovibrio sp.
GTGCGCATCGTCCTCACGGGCCACGCCGACGTGGAAACCGCCGCCCGCGCGGTCAACCAGGGCAACGTGTACAAGTTCCTGACCAAACCGTGCCCGCAGCCGGAGCTGGCCAACGCCCTGGAGGAAGCCCTGGGGCACGCGCGGGGGCAGAACCGGCTGGACGAGCAGGCCCTGAAGGGGTTTCTCTCCGCGCTGCACTTCCGCAACCTGGAGACCAGCGACCATGTGGAGCGCGTGGGCAGCCTGAGCCGGAAAATCGCCCTGGCCATGGCCTGGAACGAGGAGGACGCCGACCTGCTCCGCATGGCGGCGACCCTTCACGACATCGGCAAGATCGGCATCCCCGACGCCGTGCTGCTCAAGCCGGGGCGGCTCTCCGCCGAGGAGTACGGCATCATGAAGCATCACCCCGGCATCGGCGGCCTGATGCTCAAGGAAGCGGACTCCCCGCTGCTCAGGATGGCCCGGGACGTGGCCGTCCACCACCACGAGCGCCCGGACGGCGCGGGCTATCCCGACGGCCTGCGCGGAGAGGACATCCCGGCCAGCGCGCGCATCGTGGCCCTTGCCGACGTGTACGACGCCCTGACCAGCGACAGGGTCTACCGCCCGCGCTTTGCGCGCCGGGAGGCCCTGGAGATCATCTCCGCCGGCCGTGGCACGGCCTTCGACCCGGACGTGACCGAGGCGTTTCTGCAGATCGTCTGAACTCCTGATCGGGCGCGGGGGGAGAAGATTCTTCCGCGCAATCCGGGTTCGCCTTGTCATTTCCCCGGAACATATGACAAGAGTGTACGGTCTCCCCGAGGCATCCTCACCGGCCCGGCCGGAGGCGACAACGGACCGGGACAAGTCCCGGCCGCAGCGCCCTGCGCGGACGAACCAGGGGAGCCTCCGAACGCCGTCAAACGGAGATTCGCCCCCACGCCACGCCGGCCTGGCGGCCATGCCCGGCCAGGGAGGACGGCATGAGCGAACAGGACAAATCGCGGGAAGAACTCACGGCGGAGATCGTGGCGTTGCGCAGGCGCGTCAAGGACCTGGAACAGGGCCTCACGGCCCCCTCCGGCGTGGACCACAAGCGCGCCACGGAAGAAGCGGACTTCTACCTGACCATCCTGGACGAAGCCCCGGCCCTGATCTGGCGCGCGGGCAAGGACGCCCGCTGCGACTGGTTCAACGCCACCTGGCTGGCCTTCACCGGCCGCGAGCTGAGCCAGGAGCTGGGCGACGGCTGGGCCGAGGGCGTGCACCCCGAGGATTTCGACCGCTGCCTGAAGACCTATCTGGACGCCTTCCACGCCCGCAGATTCTTCGAGATGGAATACAGGCTGCGCCGCCACGACGGCGAATACCGGTGGATCCTGGACATCGGCTGCCCCTTCAAGGACATCCGCGGGCTCTTCGCTGGCTACATCGGCTACTGCTTCGACGTGACGCAGCGCAAGCGCGACGAAAAGTTCCGGCAGGATGTCGAGCGGGTCATCCGCCACGACATCAAAGCCCCCCTGGCCGGGCTGCACGGACTCGCCCAGGTCGCCCTGGCCGACGGCGTCGACGAAGAGCTCCGCCCGCTGATCCCGGGTCTCTTGCGCGCCGTGCGCCATGTGATCAACCTCGTGGACTCCGGCGAAAAGTTCGCCCTGCTGGAACAGGGCCTCTTCAAGCCGGAACCGGCGCGCTTTTCCATGTCCCTGCTCCTCAGGGATGTCGTCGGCTCCCTGCACCCGCTCGCCGCGAGCAGGAACGTCCACGTGACGCTGGATGCGCGCCCCGGCCCCCAGGAGACCGACACCCTCTTCTCCGGCGACGAGACCCTGGTTTTCGACATGGCCTCGAACCTGGTCAAGAACGCCGTGGAAGCCTCACCCTCAGGAGGGACCGTGCGCGTGGAAGCCTGGACCGGCCCGGGCACGCTGCACCTGTCCGTGCACAACACGGGCGAAATTCCCCCCGACATCCGTGAAAGGTTCTTCGAAAAGTACGCCACGTCCGGGAAGCCCGGCGGCACCGGCCTGGGCACCTACAGCGCCCGGCTCATCGCCAGGGCCCACGGAGGAGACATCGGGTTCGACAGCTCCCATGAGCGCGGCACCCGCGTGAGCGTGACCCTGCCGCTCCCGGACG
>NZ_JBZVFJ010000297.1:0-2106 GCF_058402725.1 Fundidesulfovibrio sp.
GTGGCCGGGAAGGTGATGTACAAACTGGAGCCCGTGGTGGCGGACGGGGGAAAGCTCATCATCTACGGCAAGCACATCACGCGCGTCTCTGACACCTGGGGCGAGCTGATCAAGAAGGTGGGCTACCACTCGCGCGACTACTTCCTGAAAAGGATGGACCAGTTCAAGGACGTGCCCTGGGCGGTGCTGGCGCATTCCACGCACGTGCGCGGCCTCGGCCGCTTCGAGGACGGGGTGGAGAAGCCGCGCATCGAGGTGATCCTGGCCACGTCCATCCCGGAGGAGGAGTGCCGCCGCATCAACCTGGGGTACATGGACCCGGACGCCATCGACATCGAGGCGTACCGGGGCCGCGAGGACGAAGGCGTCCTGCTCGTGGAGAACGCGGGCGAGGTGCTCCACCGGTTAAAGCCCCGCTAGTGTCGTGATTTTGAAAAACATGAAATGTTTTTCAAAATTAAAATCAATGGTTTTGTATGATTGCCTCAAGAGTCCGTATGGACGGATTTTGAGGACGCAACACTAGGCGCAGGGTCCGGCCCGCCCGGGGGAGGCCCCGCCGGCGCGCGTGCGACCGCGCGAGCGTCTCCGGCGGCCGGAGGGAGGGAACGCCTCGCCGGCCGTCGGCGTCCGTTCACGCTTTCTTCTTCGACTCCCGGAACTCTTCCCTCCTGGGCACGAACACGTCCAGCACGGTGACGACGCCTGGCCCCGGTACGGCCAGGGCGTGGGGGACGTTGGAGGGAATGCGCACCACGTCGCCGCTTTGCACCGGATGTCGCCTGCCGTCCACGATGAAGACGCCGTGTCCGTCCTGCACGGCGCTGGCCTGCTCGTGGGGGTGGGAGTGGAGGGAGGGCGCGTCGTCCCGCGAGAGCTCCACCAGGGCCAGGGTGTAGCCCGCCCCGTGCACCACCTTGCGCCGGACCCCCGGCGCGGGGATGTCCCATTCCAGATCGTCCCAGTTCACGTGTTCGCCGGGCATGAGGCAGGCTCCTTGGGTTGACGTCGGGACGCGTCGCAGCGCGCCGTCCGGCACACTAGCCGGGCGCGGACCGGCGCACAAGGTCCGACGCCCCGTCACGGAGCCCAGGGCAGGGCATGCGCCATGGCCCCGCGCTGGAGGAATGCGATACGGCGAACGACCCTCAAGCCACGCCGTCGCCCGGCGTTCCTCATCCCACTGTTGGAGGAGAGCCCCACACCATGCGGAGCCACCGCTGCCGCCAGGCCGCGAGACGATGCGGGGAGCGCGCCGGACGGCGTCAAAGGGAATGGGCCAGACCTGCCCGGAGGGGAGCGCCGCCAGAAAGAAGAAGGCCCCTCAGTGGGTTTCACTGAGAGGCCTGTTGCTCACTGGTAGCGAGGGAGGGAATTGAACCCCCGACACTGCGGATATGAGCCGCATGCTCTAACCGACTGAGCTACCTCGCCACAAAATGCCGCTCGCGGCAGGAGGGGGTAGATACACGGTTGCCCTGCGCTTGGCAACCCCTCCCCGTAGGATTTTTCACGAAGGCCAGAAGACGAACACCGCCAGGGCCAGAAGCAGCCGGTACACGGCGAAGGGCCGCAGCGTCATGCGGCTCACCAGGCCGATGAACCACTTCACCGCAATCCACGCCGAGAAGAAAGCCGTCACGAAGCCCACTGCCAGGAACTGGAGGTCCGCAACGCTGAACTCCGCCCAGCTTTTGTAGAATTCGTAACCCGTGGCCGCCAGCATGATGGGCACGGCCGCCACGAAGGAGTACTCCGCCGCCAGCTTGCGCCGCGAGCCCAGGATCATGGCCCCCAGGATGGTGGAGGCCGAACGCGAGAAACCGGGCCACAGCGACAGGCACTGGAAGAGGCCGATGCCCAGGGCCAGGGCAGGGGAGATGTCGTCGAAATCGTGGTATTTGTCGCGTCCGCCGCGCCTGGACTCCACGATGAGGATCATCACCGCGCCCGCCGCCAGGGCCAGGGCCACGGGCAGGGGAGCGAAAAGATGCGCCTTGATGGCCTTGCGCGCGAAGAACCCAAGCACTCCGGCCGGGAGGCAGGTGAGGAACAGGAGCGTCAGGCCGCGCGTTCCTGTGAAACGCTCGCGCGGCCGGGGGACCA
>NZ_JBZVFJ010000298.1:0-2086 GCF_058402725.1 Fundidesulfovibrio sp.
GAAAGCCCCCATCGCCGGGCTGGACCAGTCCGGCGCGCCCGCGCCAGCGCCCGTGTCCGCGCCAGCGCCCGTGTCCGCGCCAGCGCCCGTGCAGCCTCAGCCAGCCGCCCCCGCGCGGGCGCCCGTGAAGGCTCCGGCGCAAACCCAGCCCTCGGCGCCAGCCTCTGCGCAGGCTCCGGCGCAGCCCTCGGCGCCTGCCCCTGCCGGTCCCGCTCCCGCACAGGCTCCGGCCGCCTCCGTGCAGGCCCCGATCCAGGCGTCGGCTCCTTCCGCGCCTCCTCAGGCTCCCGCTCCCGCCGTCCCCGCGCGGGAGAGCGCGGGGGCCATCGGCGTGGCCGCACCCCAGGCCCCCGGTCCAGGCGCGTGGCGCGACGCCAGGCAGGCCCCGGCCTCCACTGGCCCTGCTCCGACGCAGGGCGTCGTCCCGGCCCCTGCGTCCGCCCCCGACCCCTCCCAGGCCGCCTCGACGCAACCGGGCGGCGTCAAGGGGAGCATCGGCGGCGCGGCGCAGCCTCCCGCGTCCGCCACGCCCGCAGCCCCGGCTCCCGCTCCGGGCCCTGCCGCCTCCGCGCCGTCCCAGGCCGCTCCGCAGGGCAGCGCCCCTCAGGCCGCAGCGCCCAACCCTGCCGCCTCCTCCCAGACCGCCGGAGGCAACGTGGGCGGGGCCATCGATTTTACGCGCACCGCCCCTCAGGCCGCCCCCGCAGCCCCGGCCGCCCCCGCAGCCCCTGTCGTTCAGCAGCCTTCCGCGCCGACCGCTCAACAGCCAGGCGCTCCGGTCGGCGCCAAGGCTCCGAAGCGGCAACCCGCCCAGAAGGCCCCGGCTCCCGCGCAGCCTCAAGGCGCGGCCGACTCCAAACCCTCCGCGCCGCAACCCGTCCAGCCGCCCGCCCAGCAGGCCCCGTCCGCCGCGCCCGGGCAGGCGGCGCAGCCGTCCGCCCCGTCCGCGCCCGCCGCTGCGGCTCCGGCGGAAGTGAAGGGCAGCATCGGGCAGGCCCTGGATCTTTCCAAGGTCGATCCCCCCGTGCAGGAGGCTCCGGCGCAGCCCGCACCAGGGCAGCAGGCCGCCGCCCCCGCCGGCCTGCAGCCGCCGGGCGGTCCGTCGCCGCTGCCAGCGCCCCCGGCCCAGGGCCAGGATGCCCCGCCGCCCGCCGCCGGGCAACAGGGGCCGCCCGCCAAGGACACCCTTTCCAACACCACCTTCTTCATCACCGGCTAGCAGGCCTTCGCCCGGGGCGACCTGGACAAGGCCATGGAAGTGGCGCGCCTCACCCTGGAGAAGCCCGAGACCGAGATCACCAACGAGCTGCGCGAGCAGGCGCTCTATCTCCAGGCCGAAGTGCTCTTCGCCCGCAACAAGGACAAGATGCCCGAGGCCTTCGTGGAGACCAACGACGCCCTCCAGCAGGCCCTGAACTTCAACACCAAGTCCCAGCGCATCCCTCGCGCGCTCATCAAGCTGGGGTCCATCAACCTCAAGCAGGGAAACCTCCCCGAGGCCAGGGCCTAGTTCAACCTCATGCGCAACAAGTACGGCCTCGACGAGGACATCCCCCTCATCGACGTGTACTGGGGCGAGCACTACCTCGAACAGGCCCAGAAAGGCGACGCGCGGGCCAACTACGAACGCGCCGCCCAGGCCTACAAGGACGTGCTCCAGAAGCACCCCGAAAGCCGCTTCGCGCGCGACGCGGCCCTGGGCCTCTCGCGCACCCTCCTGGAGCTGGGCGAGTACGGCGAGGCCTCCAAGATCGTGGACTACGTGGACAAACGCTGGCCCCGCTACTACGTGGAAAACCCCTCCATGCGCCGCGTGGCGGCCGACATCGCCTACAAGCTGGGCGAGTTCGAGAAGGCCAAGGACGACTACCTCTGGTTCTACAACCTCGTCCCCGAGGACAGCGCCAACGACCTCGTCCTTGCCCGCCTGGGCGACGTGAACGCCAAGCTCGGCAAGCGCGACGCGGCCCGCGAATTCTACGACATGGCCATTCGCAACTACCCCGGCAAGGAGGGCGCGCTCATGGCCATGATGCGCCTGGCCGAGCAGGGCATCAACGACGCCCCCACCCTCCAGGAGATGTTC
>NZ_JBZVFJ010000299.1:0-2079 GCF_058402725.1 Fundidesulfovibrio sp.
GGCTGTTCCGGGGGCTTGGTCTTGGCGGCGGGCCTGGGCTGTTCGGCCTCGGCGGTGACGGGGGCCTTGAGGCCGCTTTCGATAGCCGCCGCCTTGTCGTCGGGGAACTCGTCCTCGCGCTTGATTTCGCCGCGCTTCAACGACTTGTAGGTGATGGTCAGATTGGCCAGGATCACGGCGTCGATCTTGTCCACCGTGCAGCCGATCTTCTTTTCGATCTGGGCCTTGCTGACCTTCATATCGGCGAAGGCGGCCAGCATGTCGGAAACCCGCACCGCCAGGGGCTTGCCGCCGCCGTTCTGCAAGGTTTCGTGGCAGGCCATTTCCGCCTGTTCGGTGAACCAGCGGGGCAGCGCCGCGAAAATCTGCTCGCGCAGACGGCGGGCACCGTGGTTGGCGTTGTTCTCGTAAATGTCGCGGACGTCGGTCAGCGGCTGGGGCTTGCCGCGGGCGTCGCGCAGGTGCGGCACGATGAAGATGGTTTCGGGCCGGGTGTTGGTTTCCAGATCCCAGGCATAGGCCAGCATCTCGGACTGGCCGTGCGCGTCGTCGCGGGACAGTTCCTTGATGCCGTAGGTGATGTTGCCCCAGCACCGGGCCAGTTCGCGGGCCAGGTGAACGCTGGGGCCGGTGACGGACTGTCCGCCACGCGGGAATTTATAGAACGCCGATTCGGCAAGTTCCGTGATGGCGCAGGCTTCCTTCATCCGGGCGATGGCCTCGGGGATGCTGCGCGGGAAACGCTGGGCCACCATCACGGCGGCTTGCACTTCGGCGATGGCCCTGCTCTGTTCCACCATCGTGGCTTGGCCGGTGCGGGTCATGGGGGCGGTGGCGGCGGCCTGATCGGCCAGCGCCTGCCTATTCAGCGGCGTGTTCATAGGTCAGTTCCTTCTGGGTGGTGGGAGCGTCGAAAAGACCAAGGGCGTCCATGCCCTCGTATTCCTTGATGGCGTAGCCCGGCAGGCCGATGGTGGAGACGCCGCCGTCGTAGCCGGGCCAATAGCCAGTCTCCAGGCAGCGGGCAAAGATGCGGATGGCGCGGCGGGCCAGGCGTTCGCCCCACATCAGCGCCTCTTCGTCGAGCGTGCAGAGGCTGACCAGATAGGGGGCGTCCTTTTCCTGGACGATGAAGAAGAAGGCGTCGGGGCGGTGGCCGGTGACGCGGTCGATCCCCTCCATGTAATGGGCGGCCTGGATGTGATAGCCGTACTGGAAGACCGACCGGGTGAAGTCGTTGGGGTGGCAGTTGGCGGCGGTCTTGTAATCAGGGATGAAGCGCAGCGCCGTGGGCAACCAGTCGGGCCGGCAGCGCAGCCAGACCCCGGTTTCAGCGTCCTGCCAGAACAGCGACTGCTCGGGCTGGCCGTTCTCGAAGGACAGCCGGGCCAACTCGCAACGCAGGATCGCCTCACGCATGGCCTTGATGGCTTCGAACTCATGGGCACGGATCAGCGTCTTGCCCTCGCCTTCAGCCTGGGCGGCGAACGCCTGTCCGGCTTTGCTGCGCAGATCCTGACCTGCGGGCATCACCGCGATGGAGTCCACGAAGGTTTCGCCGTGGATGATCCAGGAATGGGCGGCCTTGCCGATGGACAGCGCCTTGGTGGTCTTTTCCTCGTGTTGATAGTTCAGCCGGCGGTTTTCCCACCAATAGCGGGCCGGGCAGTCGGTGATGATGGTCTTCATGCCGCTGGCCGACAGCGACGGGGTGACGCACGGATCGGCGTGATAGACCTCGATGGGAATGTCGTAGATGCCGGGTTTGTCGATGACGAGTTCCATGTCACTTGCTCCAGCGACGGACGTTGAAGATCAGCGGGGCGCGGCGGCGGCGCTTGCGGCCCCAGGGCAGAAGGCGGAACAGGAAGCACGGGCGCATCACGCGGCCCGCCCGCGTTCGGGTTCCTGGCAGAAGCCATAGGCGATGCGGCGCACGCCGGGGTGCGGGTCGCGGCGATAGCGTTCCAGTTCGCTGCGGCAGATCAGCAGGCGGCCCCAATTGGTTTCATGCCGCCCACGAAAGGCCAGCGACCACGCGGCTTGCGCCCGTTCTTCCAGGGTGTTTCCCATGTCACA
>NZ_JBZVFJ010000300.1:0-2077 GCF_058402725.1 Fundidesulfovibrio sp.
GGCCTTCACGGCCGAGATCGCCACCATGAAGATTTCCGAGGAGATCGACGCGCTGGAAGTGATGGGCCTGGACAGCGTGCGCTACCTCGTGTGGCCCAAGTGCCTGGCCATGGCGCTCATGGCTCCGCTGCTCACCGTCTGGGCGGATTTCGCGGGCGTGCTGTCGGGCGGTGTGTTCTCCGTCACCGTTCTCGGCCTCTCGGCCAAGGGATACTACGACCAGACCGCAAACTTCCTCAGCCTCCGCCTGCTCTTTTCGGGCCTGGTCAAGAGCGTGGCCTTCGGGCTGACCATCACGCTCATCAGCTGCTGGCAGGGATTCCTGGCGCGCGAGGGTGCCCTGGACGTGGGCAACCGGACCACGCGCTCAGTGGTGCAGTCCATCCTGATGATCGTGCTGCTGGACCTCTTTTTCACGGCCCTCACCTACATTTCCCGCTGACATGGACACCGACTGGACGACCACCCACGCTGCTCCGGACATCGTCCTGGACGCCCTCCGCGTCGGATACCAGGAGCGGGAAATCCTCAAGGACATTTCCGCCGAGTTGCCCAGGGGGCGCATTTCGGTGATTCTCGGCGGGTCCGGCGGGGGCAAATCCACGCTGCTCAAGGCGATTCTGGGCCTTCTTCGACCCACCAGCGGCCGCGTGCTCCTGGGCGGGTACGATCTCTACGCCCTCCAGCCGCAGCAGCTGCGCGAAATCCGCAAACGGATGGGCGTGCTCTTCCAGGACGGCGCGCTCCTGGGTTCCCTGCCGCTGGGCGAAAACATCGCTTTGCCCATTCGCGAGCACACCAACCTTGATGAAGACCTCATCGAGACCATGGTGCGCATGAAGCTTTCCCTGGTTGGGCTGGACGCCTTCCTGGATTTCTTCCCCAACCAGCTCTCCGGCGGCATGCGCAAACGCGCCGGCCTGGCGCGCGCCCTGGCGCTGGACCCGAAGATTCTCCTGTGCGACGAACCCACGTCCGGACTGGACCCGATCACGGCGGCCGACCTGGACCGGCTCATCCTTGACCTCAAGGAGGCCTTCGGCATGACCATCGTAGTAGTATCCCACGACCTGGAGAGCGTGTACACCATTGCAGACCATGTGGTGGTGCTCAACAAGGGGGGCATGGTCTTCCAGGGCGACCCCGCGCATCTTCGGGAAAGCCAGGACCCCTTCCTGGTGCAGTTCCTCAACCGCCTGCCCAACCGGGAGCGGCACAGGCCGCCAACCGTGGGATAGGCGCAACGTCTACAAGCGAGTTGCCGGTGTTCACGAAAAACGCGAAATCCAAGGACACGGTCAAGGCAAGCCTGGCCATCGCGGCATGCCTGGTCGTGCTGGGCACGTTCGTGGTCGTCCTGGGGGGCTACCGCTTCTGGGAGCGACAGGAGACGTACTCGGCGCTCTTCCGCAGCGTGAAGGATCTCTCGGCCGGGCGACCCGTCAAGTACGGCGGGCTGGATGTGGGCCGCGTGCTCTCCGTGGGCGTGGATCACGACGACCCGCGCCTCATCCGGGTAACGCTGGGGCTCGCGCCGGACGCGCCCATCCGGCAGGGCGTGGTGGCGCGCATCGCCCAGAAGGGGCTGGTGGGCGACTACTACGTCTTCCTGGAGCCTGCGGGCGAGCTGGGGGCCCGGCTGCCGCAAGGGTCCACGATCCCTACGGTGGAGTCCGTGGACATGACGCAACTGGCCAACCTGGCCGGAGAACTGATCGCCGATCTGCGCCCGCGCCTGGACCGCATCGCGGCGAGCCTGGAGACCATCTTCGGGGGGGAAAACGCGGCGCGCATCTCGGAATTGCTCACCAAAAGCCCAGTGCTCATCGACGAGCTCAATGGAACGGTGCGGCAAATCAGAAAGGATTTCCAACAGTTGACTGTCGGCGGCAAGGCCGCGGCCGAAAACGTCTCACGTCTAGCCGGTTCGCTGGAGCAGGCTGTGAACAGCCTGAAGACGGAGCTGGAGAAAACCCTCGGGGACGTCCGGGCCGAGGTCAGGAGCGTGGGCGAGACGGCGGGGACACTCAACAAGGCCGTGCGGCACGACCAGGAGCGCCTGGAAGACATCCTTGCC
>NZ_JBZVFJ010000301.1:0-2028 GCF_058402725.1 Fundidesulfovibrio sp.
GCTCCACGCGCCGGTAGACCCGGCCGTCGGGCGTGCGCGCCAGCAGGCCGTGGTCGAAGAGCTCGCGGCGCAGCAGGGCGTGGTCTCCGAAGAGGTGCGCCTGGCGGATCAGGTCGTTGACCGCGGGTTCGCCCATGGCGCGCCCGGCGGGCACCCTGGCCCAGAGCGCCCAGAGGCAGGGCTCGCGGTGGCTGTGCTTGCCCGGCCAGCGGATCAGGCGGCCCTGGGCGTCGAAATAGCCTGTCAGGCGCTTGAAACGCCGGGCCTGGGCCACTGCGTCCCGGACGGTGAGCGTGCCGGGGGAGGGGGCGGCGGCCGCTTCGTCCGCCGCGTCCCGGGCACTGGCCGCAATCGGGTCGGCCTGGGGGGTCGGCCGGGCGGAATCCGCCCGGTCCGCGCCCTTGTCCGCGTGTGCGCCGTCCGCTTCGCAAAGGGCCTCGCCCGCCCCGCGAACGCCGTCGCGCAGGGTATCAGCCGGGACATCGCCGCGTTGCTCCGGTCCGCCCGGAGACGCCCCCGGCGCTTCCGGGCCTTGCGCCCGATCCAGGGAGGCGGGGGCGGCGTCCTGCCCGGCTTCGGCATCCAGATCCAGGGGGTCGGCGCGCAGGTGCTGGAAATTGCGACGACCGCCCGCGCGGGCGAGCATGTTGAGCAGTTCGAGGTGGCTGGGGATGCGGCCCAGGGATTCCATCTGGGAACGCAGGGACTTGGCCAGGGCGGAAACGTCGCCCACGGCGAAAGGCAGGGGAATGCGTGACATCGCTCATCCTCTCGGACGCGCCTCTCCCACGGAGGGATCGTCGGTGGTCGCCGTCTTCCGACTCGGCACGGGGACAAGGTGTCGAGGGAATGGAGGAATAGGGCAGGTTTAGCACCCCTCGCGGGGCGGCAACGCCTGGGTGAACTGCCGACCGGAGGCGCTTATACGAAAGCGGGGCCGCCCTGGCAAGCCCCCTGCCGGGCCTTTGGGGCGCCCCGCTGCCTCCGAAGGCCTCCGCTGCGGAGGCTCGCCAGGCCGAAAACCGTGCTTCCTGGTAACGGGGCCTGGTCCGTGGAGGGAGGGAGGCGGCGGCAACGTCGCGAAAAAAAAGGCGCGCGGACTGTCGTCCGCGCGCCATGGATCGCGTGTCCGGGGCGTCTAGAGGATGCCGGCCTTTTTGAGCACGTCGGCCAGTTTGGCCTCGTTCTCCTTGCACATGTTCACCATGGGCAGGCGCAGTTCGGGGGTGACGCGCCCCATGAGGCCCAGGGAGGTCTTGGCCGGGATGGGGTTGGTCTCCATGAACATGGCCCGGTTGAGGGGCGCGAGGGCGTAGTGCAGTTCGCGCGCCTTGGCCGTGTCTCCGTCCCTCCATGCCTTGCACAGGCCGCTCATGAGGGCCGGGGCCACGTTGGAGACCACGGAGATCACGCCGTGTCCGCCGATGGCCAGGGTGGGCAGCACGGTGAAGTCGTCCCCGGAGAGGATGATGAAATCCGGGCCGCAGAACTCGATCACCTCGGAGATCTGGCAGAGGTTGCCCGTGGCCTCCTTGATGCCGATCACTTCGGGGGCGCGCTTGCGCAGGGCCGCCACGGTCTGGGGCAGGAGGTTCACCGAGGTGCGCCCGGGCACGTTGTAGACGATGAAGGGCATGGGCACTTCCTTGGCGATGGCCGCGAAGTGCTCGATGAGCCCAGCCTGGGTGGGCTTGTTGTAGTAGGGGGTGATGAGCAGCGCGCCGTCGGCCCCGGACTGCCTGGCGCAGCGGGTCAGTTCGATGGCCTCCAGCGTGTTGTTGGAGCCGGCCCCCGCCAGCACGGGCACGCGGCGTTTCACCTGGTCCACGCAGATGGAGATCACCTTGGCGTGCTCCGCGTGGGACAAGGTTGCCGATTCGCCCGTGGTGCCGCAGGGGACCACGCCGTTGATGCCCTGTTCGATCTGCCATTCGATGAGGGCGCGGTAGGCGTCCTCGTCCACCTGGCCGTTCTTGAACGGGGTGACGAGCGCGGTGAAAGCTCCAGTGAATTGCATTGCCGACCTCC
>NZ_JBZVFJ010000302.1:0-2026 GCF_058402725.1 Fundidesulfovibrio sp.
AGCGCCTGCGCCCGGCCCTGAAAACCATGATGGACAACATGCTGGGGCTCATCGAGCGCCACTTCCCGCCCGGCACCCGCGCCACCCGGCCAGCGGGCGGCACGGTCTGCTGGGTGGAGCTGCCGGGCGGCGGCGACGGCGTGGAGTTCATGCGCCTGGCCATGGACGCGGGCATCAGCGCCGCGCCCGGGGCGCTCTTCTCCTCCCAGGGCTGCTTCCGGCGCTTCGTGCGCCTCTCGGCGGGCGTGCGCCAGGGGCCGGAACTGGAGGCCGCCGTGAAGACGCTGGGACGCATCGCCTGGGAAATTTCCGACGCAGGACATGAAGCCCCTGCTAGCGAACCCTGGGAAAACGATCCAATCGCAATGCCTGAAGCCCTGCTTAAGGATTCGTGAAGCCATGGAATTCCACCACCTGCGCACCTTCGTGGCCGTGGCCGAGGAGGGCAACCTCTCGCGCGCGGCCGAGCGGCTGAACCTCTCGCTCCCCGCCGTGAGCGCCCATGTGAAGAGCCTGGAAGAGGAGTTGGGCGTGAGCCTCTTCACCCGCTCCGCCCGGGGCATGGAGCCTACCGGCGCGGCCAGGCGGCTCTGCGGGACAGCCCGCGACGCCCTCTCCCGCGCCCAGGACCTTTTCGCCCAGGCCCGCAGCCTGCGCGGAGAGGTCGCCGGAGACATCGTGCTCTCCCGCAACACCGACCCGGAGTTCCTGCGGCTGCCTCGCATCCTGGCCGCCCTGGGGCGCGACCATCCGAAATCCGTGGTCCACGTGGACTGCTGCGATTCCTACAACGTCGCGCAGACCCTGAAGGCGGGCAGGGTCCACGCGGGCTTCGCATACGGTTGCTTCGACGAGGACCCTCAGCTGACGGCCCTGCCGCTGGGCATGGTCAGCGTGCGGGTGGTGGGGCCGCCCGCCTGGAAGGAGCGGCTCGAACAGGCCTCCGTGGGCGACCTGGCCGCCATGCCCTGGGTCTGGTTCCACGAGCGCTGCCCCTTCGTGCTCATGGCCCGCGAGCTCCTGTCCGAGGGGGGGGCTCCGCCCAGGACGGCGGCCGTCATCAACGACGAAGACACCATCCGCTCCCTGGTGGCCTCGGGCATGGGGCTCTCGCTCCTGCGCGAGGACATGGCCCGCGCGGACGATCCGGGACGGGAGCTGGCCGTGTGGCCCGGGGGGGCGCTGGGCATTCCCATCAGCCTCGTGGCGCTGGCGAAGCGTCTCCACGAGCCCGAGGTGAAGGCCGCCCTGGACGCGGCCGCCGAGGCCTGGGGCCTGGAGTGCGCCGTTACGGGGGCTCCCGTGGCGAAGGCCCGGGAGGGCGCTTCGGGAAAGGCCCCCGAAGCCTCCGCAGAGGCGTGCGGCGCATGACCCTCCCCTCCCACGGCGGCGACCTGGACGCCCTGGCCCGCGAGGCCGGGTGCGCGCCCGGCGACATCCTGGACTTCTCGGCCAGCATCAACCCCCTGGGGCCGCCCGAATGGCTGCGCCCGGTCCTTTCGGGGGCCGTCTCGCGCCTGGTCCACTACCCCGACCCCCACTGCCGGGAGCTGCGCGCCCGCGCCCGGGAGCGCTACGGCGTGGACGAGGCGCGCGTCGTGGCGGGCAACGGCACGAGCGAGCTGCTCTTCGCCCTGGCCCGGGCCTGCGGGCTCTCCCGCGCCCTGGTCCCGGAGCCTTCCTACGTGGACTACCGCCGCGCCTGCCTGGCCGCGGGCATGGACGTGGAGGGCCTGCCCCTGCGCCACGAGGACGCCCTGGCCCTGGACCCCGGAGCCCTGCGCGCCCGTCTGGCCGCCTCCCGCGAGCCCCGGGCAGTGTTCATCGCCCGCCCCAACAACCCCACGGGCCTGGACGTGCCCGCCGGGGACGTGCGCCTTCTGGCCCGGGAGTTTCCGGAGCATCTGTTCGTGGTGGACGAGGCCTTCGGCTCCTTCGTGGAGGGCTTCGAGTCCCTGGCCGGAGAGGCGCGGGGCAACGTGGCGGTGCTCGTCTCGCTCACCAAGATGTTCGCCGTGCCCGGGCT
>NZ_JBZVFJ010000303.1:0-2010 GCF_058402725.1 Fundidesulfovibrio sp.
GAACCAGGGGGCCACCCTCAAGAATTGAGTGGTCCGAAGAAACCCGGCAGGTCACTTTACCAGCAGGGCAAGTTCATATAATGTAAGTATGCTTTGTAGTAATAAATACACAGCCCGCAGTATATTGTTGTGTCCCAAATAAATGATAGCAAGATGTCCATGAAGCCCTCACGAGCAGCAATAGTCTAAAATAAAACCAAGAAGCAGCGAGAAGATCACTGCCCACTCTAGATACCGGCGAAGACTTTTCTTAATGCGTTTCTGGTCTTCGTCAAGAAAAAATAATTTATACACCATGCTATTTGCCGTGATGCTTGAGAAGCATTATTGCGATTGTTAGTCCGATTGCGAACTTTATAAGCTCGATTGCCAGGGGCTTGAAGAGTTTTTTTTGCCAAATGCGCATGTCAATTGTTAGGTCCTTGTAGTCCTGGGGCGTTCTGAGTCATAAATTCTGGCGTGCTCAGGAGTTGTGATGACATCCCTTCATTCCCTGCTACCTGTAGAGTAGCGTCGAAAAAGCCCTGAGGCGCATTCCGCAGGGCAAGCCTCCCCTGTGCTGTCCTGCCATCAAACCAACGTCAGGTTCAAGCCGAACGCCCGTCAGGGGTTCCTGAAAAAATTTTACCTCTCGCCCAACTTTTTACCCACATAGCGCTATGTGGGCTGAAATAAAAATCTACCTGCATAGAATTCGGGGGACCTTGGCAATCACGCCAGGGAACAAACCACCTCAGAGGAGGAGCCCCGAATGCCTTACCCCATCCCCACCGGATCTGCTGCCGCCTTGAACCCGGCGGACCAGCAGGCCCTGAAGCGCCTGCGCTACGAGCGGGCCCTGGATGCCTCGGTCGGCATCACACCGGAAGAGTCGCAGTTCCCCGAAGCCTACGCGCAACAGCCTCAGGCCGGTTTCGACCCCATGGGCCAGCAGATGCGGTTCCAGCAGGGCCAGGAGCCCTCGGGACAGCCCCAGTCCATGCAGGCTCAGTCCGGTCCCCGCTCCATGCCCGGCTACGGGTCCGTTCCGGCCTTCCAGGACATCGTGCGCGCGGTGATCGCCCAGCCCGGCATGGCCCATCATCTGGAAGGCATCGACCTGGACGGCGACGGCATCCCGGACGTGCCGCCCCCGCCCATGGACCCCATGGCCCGCATGCAGTGGCAGGCCATGGTCCAGAACCGCCAGATGGCCCTGCAGGCCGCCATGGCGCGCCGCGCCAAACGCAAGGACGTCAACAACAACGTCCTGCTGAGCGTGCTTCAGTCGGCTGACCCGCTGTTCAGCGAGGTCTACAACAGGGTCATCGGCTATGTCAAAAGCCTTCCCGGAAAGATTCGTGCCTCCTATATGGAGAGCGTTGAGCGTGCGCCCGGCGCGTTCCTCGAACTGTACGGGCTGATCCGGCAGAACGTGGAGCGCGGGCTGTCCCCCAGGCAATCCTACCCCGACACCCCCATGCACCAGCCCGGCAGCGCGGACCCGCGCGCGAGAATCCGCCAGGCCGTGGCCGGTCGCATGAGCCCCCCCGATCTCGCCCGCGCGGGCGTCCTGGACGACGACCGCCCCGCCCGGGCCAGAGACGCCGCCGAGATGGCGGCCCTCAAGACCCGCGTCAAGGCCGGTCAGGCCCGCGAAGGCGATCTGCTGCGCTACCTGGAACTCTCCGGAGTCTAGGCGCGCCTGCGTCCCTCAACCTGTAACACGCGAAAGGAGGAACTTCCGCGATGGCCGATTCCCTTACGTCCTACTATTCCAATTCCGGCGCCGGCGTGCGCGAGATGAAGGACACCATCTTCGAGGATCTGGAGAACATGATCCAGACCATCACGCCGCACAAGACCCCGTTCGTCTCCTCGCTCAAGCCCCTCAAGGCCAAGAACGTGCTGCACGAGTGGCTGGAGGACGAACTGAAGACCCCCACCGGGTCCAACAAGGCCCTGGAAGGCGCGGACGCCGTGGCCACGGAGCGCATCGTGCCCAAGCGGATGTCCAACTACTGCCAGATC
>NZ_JBZVFJ010000304.1:0-2008 GCF_058402725.1 Fundidesulfovibrio sp.
GCTTGATGCGGCCTTCCTTGAGGTAGTCGTGGAAGAGCTTCACCGCGTGGGTGACTTCCACCGGGGCCTGGCCGTTGGGCTGCTTGGTCCAGTAGGGGCCTTCGTACTTGGCGGCGCGGTAGGCGTGGCCGCACTCGGTGATGCAGATCTTCTTGGCGCGCAGCTTCTGGGCGGCGTCGTAGAGGGTCTGGGTCACCTGTCCGGCCACCTTGAGGTTGCCCGAGAACATGGAGAGGTTGGTGGCCTCCCAGCCGTGGGAGGGCATGGTCCAGTTCTCGCCGGCGGCGTGCATGACCATGGCCGCTTCCTGGATGTCCTGGGGGTAGTACTTGGGCTCGCGGGAGTTCACCACGAACATGATGTTCGCGTCTTCCTTGTCGATGGGGATTTCCAGGTCCTTGAGGCGGTCCTGTCCTTCCTCGGCCATCCACTCGCAGGTCTCTACGAATTCCTCGTCGGGGATGGACATCTGGTTGCCGAACTCGACGTAGGACTGGTCGATGGTCATGAGCCTGTCGGGGCACACGTTCTGGGTGCGCATGCACTGGCGGGCGATGTTGATCATCAGGGCGATCTCGATGCCGAAGGGGCAGTACTGGGAGCAGCGGCGGCACATGGTGCAGCGTCCCCAGGCCACTTCCTTCATCTCAGCGAGCTGTTCGCGGGTGACGTTGCCCTTCTTCTTGATCAGCTCGCCCAGGGTGATCCTGGCCTTGTACTGGGGCATGAACTCGGGCTTGTTGTCGTTGGCCAGGTAGAAGAAGCAGGACTCGGAGCACAGGCCGCAGGACATGCAGGTCTTGAGCCAGGCGCGCAGGCGAGCGGTGTCGTTGCGCTCGATGACCGCCATGATCTCTTCGGCGTTGACGGGCTTTTGATCGGACATATGGCGTCTCCTACCAGGTCTTGGTGCCGCGGCGGGCGAATTCGCTGCCGATGAAGGCGCGCGTCAGGAAGAACAGGAACGCGTGGGCCAGCTTGGTGAAGGGCAGCAGGATGAGCATCATGCAGCCGAAGAGCACATGCAGGAAGAGCATCTGGTCCGGGGGAAGCAGCATCTTGTGGTAGGCAAGAAAGCCCGTGAGGAACGGCAGGAAGGTGACGCACCACACGAAGTAGTCCTTGGGCTCGGTGACGATCTTCACGTGGGGCAGCACGAAGCGACGGCCCAGCATGAACAGGGCCGAGGCCAGGAAGAGCATGGTGAGCACGTCGGTGAGGCCGTCGGGCAGGCTCGGCCAGTGGATGCCCCGGTTGAACTCGAAGGTGACGGCGTGGCCCAGGGCGAAGAGCGGGGTGAGGATCAGGCAGACGTGGAACACGAAGAAGCCCAGGGCCGTGGCCGGGCTTTCGCGCAGGGGGCGCGACCCCAGGGGCATGAGCCACGCCCACACGGAGGCGCGGGCCGCTCCGGGGTTGTAGTGGTCGTAGAAGACCTTGTCCGTGCGCTTGGACATTTTGTAGAGGCTCATGACCTGCCACAAGCTGCCCACGACGAACACGGCGAAGGCAATCCATACCAATGGACCGTTCACGAATGCGTACATGGCGTCTCCTTTCAAAAGTGATGGGCCTACGTCGCCTTGCCGGACGCCAGGGCGACCGGCCGCCAACTGCTTTCCGCCCCTGCCCGGGACGGATTGTGCACGAATTCACATGGAGTGGATGATGGGGCGCGCACGGACTTGACCGCCCGGCCGCCCCGGAGCCCCAAGGCTCCGCGCGTCCGGCGGGTCGTGCGCCGCGATGCGGCAAGCGGTCCGCTTCGGATGCGGACCGGTGTCCCCCCACCCCCTCCCGTCTGTCGCGTGCAGGCCCTCACTGCCCTGTGCGTCGCCAGCCGGGGACCCCGGTCCCTAGGCTTCCGGCCCTGGCGCATTGGAAGCGCCGTAGAGGGAGGGCAAGAAACTTTGGAACTCAGGTATATGCCGCCTACGCCTCCGGGAACACTCTGTCAAGCCGCCGCTTTCCTACCTTTCGGGGAGGTGTATTGCAGCACGCATCAAGA
>NZ_JBZVFJ010000305.1:0-1993 GCF_058402725.1 Fundidesulfovibrio sp.
ACGCGCGGGGGCCGCTGGAGCGCTACGGGGCCAGGTTCCTGATCTCCGGCGAGGTGAAGGGCCAGCGCCCCATGTCCCAGCGCCGCGACGCCCTGGACGTGATCAGCCGTGACGCGGGCGTGCGGGGCCTGCTCCTGCGGCCCCTGTGCGCGCTCACGCTCAAGCCCACGCCCATGGAGGAGTCGGGCCTGGTGGACCGCGAGCGCCTGCACGGCTTCAACGGCCGGGGGCGCGGGCCGCAGCTGGCCCTGGCGCGCAGGCTGGGCGTCACGGCCATCCCCCAGCCCGCCGGAGGCTGCCTGCTCACGGAGCGCGAGTCGGTCAAGCGCTACCTGCCGGTGCTGGCGCACCATCCGGCGCCAACGGCGGCGGATTTCGACCTGGCGAACCTGGGCCGACAGTTCTGGAGCGGCCCCCGCTGGATGGCCATGGGGCGCAAGCAGTCCGACAACGAGGCCCTGGCCGTCCTGGCCCGGCCCGGCGACATCCTCCTGGACGTGGAGGGCTTCCCGAGCCCCCTGGGCCTGGTCCGGGAGCTGCCGGGCCGCGTCTGGAGCCCGGCGGAGCTTGCCGACGCGGCGGCGCTTCTGGCCTCCTACTCGCCCAAGGCCGTGGCCTCGGGCCTGGAGGTGGCGGTGCTGGCCGCGCGCGGCGGCGAGGTGCAGCGCCTGACCGTGCGCCCCGCGCGGGAATCGCGGACCGGGCTGGCCGAGCCGGACTGGGAGGCCCAGGCGGAGGTGAAGCGCAGGCTCTTCGGAGAGAGCCGCGAGGACGACCATTGATCCGCGCCGGGGCGCGCCGCCCGGCAGGGAGCTGAAGGCCTTGGCCCCCGCGCCTGTCCCGGCGGCCTCAGCCGACAGGGTGGTCGCTGCCGCGCCGACCTCCCCGGCGATTTCAGCGCCGACGGATTCCCTGTCGCATCCGGCCCACCGGTCGAGGCCGACGCCTCCGGCGGTCCCGGGGGCGCGCTGGCCGGTCCTTGCGGCCTTCGCGGCCCTGGCGGCGGTCTACCGCGCGTGGTCGCTGGCGTTCCCGCTCCAGCAGGGGCGGGATTTCCACACCTACATTTCCTACTTCACGCAGTTCTTCCGGGAGGCCCCGGCGGACCACCAGCTCATGCTCTTCCGCACACCGGGCGCGCCGCTCTTCTTCGGGCTATTGGACCGCCTGGGCGGCCCGGCCCTGGTGGACGCGGGGCTCTGCGCGCTCTACGCCGCGAGCCTCGCGGCCCTCTTCGCGGCCGCGCGCAGGGCCTGGGGCACGGCCCTGGCGGCGGGCCTGCTCGGGCTCCTGGCCCTGCTGCCCTCCTACAACTGGGCCTGGCACACGGTGGCCACCGAAAGCCTCACCGCCGCCGGAGCGGCCTTTTTCGCGGCGGCCCTGCTGGGAGCCATCGCGCGGCCCGCCCTGTGGCGCTGGGCCGCGTGCGGGGCGTGGGCCTTCGCGCTGGTCATGGTGCGCCCTTCCAGCCAGCTGGCGGCCGTGGCCTGCCTGGCGTGCCTGGCCGTGCCGGGGCTCCCGGCGCGCCGACGCCTGACCCTGGGCGCGGCCATGCTGGCGGCGTACTGCGTCCTGACCGGGGCCTGGATGGTTCACAACGGGCTGCGCTACGGCGAGTTCGCGGTGTCGCGCGGCGGCGCGGGGCTCATGCCCGGACACCGGGTGTTCCTCTGGGACCGGCTCATGGCCCCGGGCAACGGCCCTGCCTCGGCGCGCCTGGCCGAGGCCGTGGCCGCGGACCTTCTGCCGCGCCCGGAATACCGGGCCAAACAGGTGGACCTGGAGCTCTTCTTCGCGGCGGGGGACGAGAACATGTTCGCGGACCTCCTGGCCCTCTCGGACCGCGCCTTCGGCTGGGAGAGCAACTTCGCCGTGCTCCGGCGGGCGGCCCTGGAGGGCGTGGCGGCCCGCCCCCTGGACTACCTGGCCGGGGTGCGCGACACGCTCTGGCTGGTCTTCTCCGTGAGCGAGGCGGAGGCGCACGAGCGCATCA
>NZ_JBZVFJ010000306.1:0-1961 GCF_058402725.1 Fundidesulfovibrio sp.
ATGGGGGACGTGCCCGGCCGCGAGCTGTGGACCTTCGACCCCGACGTGGTGCTGGGCCCTTGCCTCCTCGGGGGCGAACGCTTCGGTCCCTGGTGGGAGGGCCTCTGGCGCTCCCTGGCCGGGGCCTGAGCGGTCTCCCGGGGGAGGAGCGCACGGTCGCCGTGGCGCGCTCTCTCCCGGCGCGGTGCCGCATCCTGCGGTCAGCCCCGGCGAAAGGCCATGACAACATCCCGCGACCAAAGGTTATCCTGCGGGTTGCAGGGGCCTGTATTTCCCTTTCGCTGCTTGAGCCCGCGGTCGGCCGCTTGTGCGGCGATTGTTTTCAGCAGGTTGCCCACCGGGAAGTCCGGATTGTACCCCGGCAGACATATTTTCGAGACGAAGCGACGCTTTTGCGCTTTCGCTGGACCTGTACGGGGCTTTTGGATATCAGTAAGGTCCGCAATCAATGCCAATAATTAAGAATCATTCGTAAGAACTCTTCCCAGAGGGAGCCAGCATGCGCAACTTGAAGCTCGGAATGAAGATCGGCCTGGGATTCGGCGTGCTCATCCTCATCGCGGCCCTGCTGGGCGGCATGGCCATGGTGAACATGATGGGCGTGGGCAAGCAGGCGGACCGGCTGGCCCAGGAGATCGCGCCCGAAGTGGCCGTGGCCAACAACGTGGAGCGCAACGCCCTTCAGACCATGCTCGCCATGCGCAGCTACGCGCTTTCGGGCATTGACTCCTATTGGGATGAGGCGGTGAAGGCCATCGCGGATACGGAGAAATCCCTGGTCCAGGCCAAGGATTTGGCTCAGAAGTATCCCGGGCTCGTGAAGCTCAAGGAAAACGCGGATGCCGCCTCTGCCGCGCTGGCCGACTACAAGAAGCTCGGGCAGCAGTCCCGCGACACCGACAAGGCCATGGACGCCACCCTGGCGACCATGACCCAGGCCGCCGAAACCTTCCTCAAAAACGCCTCGGACTACCGCGAAAGCCAGCAAAAAGTCTTGGCCGAACTGCTCTCCCAGCCGAACGCGGACTCCGCCAAAGTCAAGGACCGCACCGACAAAGTCGACATGGCCGGGGACATCATCGAGGTCATCTTCGACCTGCGCATGACCACCCTGCGCGGCATGTTCTTTCGCGACGTGAAGACCATCCAGAATTCCATGAAGCTTTTCGACGCCATCGCCTCCAAGGAGCAGGCCATCCGCGCCATCACCCGGCAGGAAGTGAACCTGCGCCAGCTGGCGGAGATGCGCCGCGCCGCGGATGCCTACAAGGAGGGCATCCAGAACTACCTGAAGCTGTGGCAGGTCATGGACGACCTGGGCAAGAAGCGCAACGAGACCGCCGCCATCGTCACCAAGGCCGCCGAGACCACCTCCCTCTACGGCGTGAAAGCCACCGAGGAGACCACCAAGGAGGCCTCCCACAGCCTCGCCAACGCCACCACCGTCATGGCCGTGGGCCTCGTGGCGGCCCTCATCCTGGGCGTGATCACGGCCTTGCTCATCACCAGGGGCATCACCGGCCCGGTGATCAAGGGCGTGGCCTTCGCCCAGAAGATGTCCGAGGGCGACATGACCCTGGACCTCGACGTGAACCAGAAGGACGAGATCGGCCAGCTGGCCGACGCCCTGCGCGAGATGACCCGCAGGCTCAACGACGTGATGGCCGAGGTGGTGGAAGGGGCCAACAACGTGGCCTCGGGCTCGCAGGAGCTCTCGGCCACCTCCGAGTCGCTCTCCCAGGGCGCTTCGGAGCAGGCCGCCAGCGTGGAAGAGGTCTCCTCCTCCATGGAGCAGATGGCCTCCAACATCCAGCAGAACGCCGACAACGCCGTGCAGACCGAAGCCATGGCCCTCAAGGCCGCCAAGGACGCCGAAGAGGGCGGCCAGGCCGTGTCCCAGACCGTGGGGGCCATGAAGTCCATCGCCGAGAAGATCTCCATCATCGAGGAGATCGCCCGCC
>NZ_JBZVFJ010000307.1:0-1948 GCF_058402725.1 Fundidesulfovibrio sp.
GTGGTTGTTGGGGTGGTTACTTCCCCCCTTTGGGGGGGGGGGGGGGTTTTTGGGGGGGGGGGGGGGGAGCCTCCCTTTTGGTCAGGGGGAGAAGCGGGGGAGGGGGGGGAAGGTCCCCTCCCCTCCCCTCCCTGCCGGTCGTGTCAGGGTTCTCCCAGGTAGACGAAGGCGCCCCAGTAGTAGGGGTTGTCGGAGCCGTGGCGGTCGCGGACGATGGCGCGCTGGTCCTGCATGGCCTGGCGCAGGGCCTGTGGCCGGGTCATCTTGCCGGTGGAGAGGTTGCGATAGAAGGCGGCCATGAGTTCGCCGGTTTCGCGATCGGGGACGCTCCAGAGGCTCATGACGAGGCCTTGCGCTCCGGCCTGGAGGAGCGCCCGGCGCAGTCCGAAGACGCCTTCGCCGTTCTTCACGTCGCCCAGTCCGGTTTCGCAGGCCGAGAGCACCACGAGTTCCGTGCCGTTGAGGTTGAGGCTCAGGAGTTTTTCGGCCGTGACGACGCCTTCGCTGCCGCCCTGCTTGATGGCGTTGTTGGCGCCTGCCAGGAGCACGCCGGAGCGCAGGAGCGGGTTTTCCCCTTCGGGTCCGGCGGCGCGTGTGGGCAGGAACCCGGAGCGTTGGCCTTCGGCCTCGCTGCCTTCCAGGAAGAAGCCGTGGGTGGCCAGATGGAGCACCCGGGGCCGCTTGAGGGAGAGGAGCGCCTCTTCCAGGGCGCTGGGTCCCAGGAACACCTGCGCATCCGCCAGTTGCCCCTTGATGGCGCGCACTTCCGTGGCCGTGCCCGGCAGGCGGCGGAAGCTCTGGCCGCGCAGCGCGCGGGAGACGTTGCCGCCGCGCGTGGGCTCGTAGCCCATGGTCTTGGCCTGGGCGACGAGTTCTTTCAGGCCCAGGTTGAAGTCCGGGTCGCCGAAGAGGGCGGGCTTGCCCGTTCCGGCGGCGGCGTTGGAGATGCCTTGGGCGTCGAAGGCCAGCATGTCGCGTCCGGCGGAGAGATAAGAGAAGGAATAGTCTTCCAGGAGCGGTTTGCCGCCCTGCGGGGTGAGGATCTCGAAGGGGAAGAGGTTCAGCGCGCCGTCGGGCGAGAGGAACACCTGGCGGGTCTGGCCCAGTGGGGCGCGCAGGGGCTTGAAGACCAGATCGTGAAGGGCCGTCGTGAAGCGCTGGGTCTCCTGTTCGGCGGGCTTTCCGGAATTGGCCGCGTCGCGCACGCTCTTCACGAATCCGGCGGCGGCTTCGTCGATGGGCTGGGCTGGTCCCAGGTCCACCATGGTCGGCGTGGCGTTGCCCGAGAGGAGCACGAAGGCCATGTAGCGATCGGGCTGATTGGCGCGCTTGGCGAAATCGTAGCCCCGGAAACGGCTGAATTCCACCAGGGCGGAGTTCTTGGGCAGCGCCTGGGCCAGCGTGGTCGTGGAGACCTCCGCAGCGCGCTTCTGCTTGGCGAAGCCGCGGCTCAGGGAGGCCAGTTTGTTTTCCAACTCGGTCTTGCGCGCCTCCAGGCGGGCGATCTCCTTCTGCGCGCCCTCGCCGCCGCCGACGGCCATGCTCAGGGCGGCCAGCCGGGAGCGCACGGAGGCCAGTTCCTCGTACTGTTTGCGCACCTCGGGGGGCGCGTCCACCACCAGGGCCTCCTGGAACTGCTTCTGGGCCTCCAGCACCGCGCCCTTGCGGCGCAGCCAGAGGTTCATGGCCTCGGAGCGGACGTTGCCGTCCTGGCGCAGGTGATCCAGGGTCAGGGAGAGGAAGGCGTCCACGCGGTAGCGGTTGCCCTGGAGGAAGGTGAGCTTGTTCTGGTCGGTGGCGAAGCCCATCACGCGGTCGATGAGGGCGTCGTCGGCCTCCTGGCCTTCCCGGAAGGCGTCCAGCGCCGGTTTCCAGGCCTTGCGGTCGGCCTCCAGGAGACCACGCATGTAACAGGTGTCTGAATAGTACTCGCTGGTCTTGCCCAGGG
>NZ_JBZVFJ010000308.1:0-1938 GCF_058402725.1 Fundidesulfovibrio sp.
CACGGCGGATGCGCCCGTGAATCCGCTCGTGAATCCGACCGCGCGTGCGTGCGGAGACATGCCCGGCGAGGCGAGGGGGGACGCGCCTGAGGATACCTCCGGCGACGCGTGCAGGGCCAAGCCCGCACCGGACTCTGGACGGGCTTCGCCCAAATCCGACGCCGACTGGCCGGGAGTCCCGACGGCGCAGACCAGCGCCACCGCCGAACCGCCGGGCGGGAGGGCTCCTAAGGCCCCGCGTGCCTCGTCCGTCAGGGAGCGCAATTGCTCCAGCCGCGCCCCGCCGGGGCCGGGCGGGAGACTGGCCAGGGCCAGGAGAAAGCCCGCCGCAAGGGCGGCCAGGGAAAGGAGGCCGGGACGCCGACGGCTCGCCAGAGCATCCAGGGCGTGCGCTCCGGGAAAGGCCAGGGCGCAGGCGGCCAGGGGCGGCAAGACCCAGGGCAGCGAGGCGGCCAGGGGGGCCAGGGGCGGTCCTCCGGGGAAGGCCCCCCGAAGGTTGAGGCCCAGAGGGATCAGGCAGGCCAGGGCCGCCAGGACCACGGCCCCCTGGCGCTCGGCCCGGAAGAAATCCCACGCCGTCCCGCCCCGGAGCGCCCACAGACGCCGCAGCCCGGCGGCGGCGAGCCCCAGGCAAAGGGCCGCGCCCAGCTCCGGGCAGGCATACCACTGGAGCGTCACAACGGCGCATCCCGCGCCCCAGGCCCGGAGAGACCCCGTGCGCGCCCACTGGAGGAAAGCCCAGGCCGCCAGGGGCAGGGGAAAGGCGTGCAGGAGCGCAGGATGCGCCACGGCGCGGGGCGTCTGGGTCGCCAGGGCGAAGAGGATCCCGCCCCAGGCGGCGCTTGCTCCGTGCAGGCCCGTGCCGTCCAGGCTCACCCCGTTCAGAACCGATCTGTCCCGGCCCGTGCGGCGCAGTGCCAGCCAGGCGCAGAGGAAGTTGAGCGCGAAGAGCCCCGCGAACCACGCCTGGAAGGCGCGCTCGCGTTCCATCCCGGCGAGCCGGGCTAGGGCGTAGAGGGGCAGGGTGACGGGGTGCAGCTCCCCCAGAGGCTGGGTTTGCCGTGCGGGAAAGAAAATCGGAAGCTCCGCAAAGGCGCTCTCCCGGCCGGTCAGCAGGCGAAACCCGTGTTCGAGGGAATGCATGGCGCAACCGGATTTCTCGATGGAGGAGGGCAGACGCTCCAGGCCCGTCCCCAGGGACCTCGCAGGTCCGAGCCAGAGCCCCAGGAGCAGCAGCAGGCCCGGCAGCAGCAGGGACGGGAGGGAACGCGCCGCGCCGTTGGCGGGAGGGGAGAAGATCACGTCGGGCCGGTGTCAGCGTGTCATGAATTCACGCATGGCCTGCATGGTCTCCAGGAGCTCGTCGCCCAGGGCGTCCAGCTCCTGTCCGGCCAGTTCGGAGTCGCCTGCCTTGGCGGCCTTTTCCAGCTCGAAGGCCCTGTCCTTGAGCACCTCCGCGCCCATGGTGGCCGCGCCGCCCTTGAGGGTGTGGGCCATGAAGGCCACCTCGCGCAGGTCGCCTGCGGCCAGGGCGGCGCGCATCTCGTCCACCTTGCCGGGCTGCTGGTCCACGAACACGGCGAAGAGCTTTTTGAGAAAGTCACGGTTGCCCCGGGCCTTTTCCAGGAGCCATGTCTCGTTGAGGAGCCTGGAGCCCGGGGGCGGCGCGCCCGCCTGTCCCACGGCCTTGCCCGAGAGCACGCGGTGCAGGGCGGCCTGGATTTCCTCCGAACCGACGGGTTTGGAGAGGTAGTCGTCCATGCCGGAATTCATGAAGCGCTCGCGGTCGCCCTTGAGGGCGTGGGCGGTCATGGCGATGACAGGCAGGTCGCGCGGCACGCCGGGGGCCAGCCCCTCGCGGATGCGACGGGTGGCCTCCAGGCCGTCCATCTCGGGCATCTGGATGTCCATGAGCACCACGTCCACGGTGGTGTCGCG
>NZ_JBZVFJ010000309.1:0-1907 GCF_058402725.1 Fundidesulfovibrio sp.
CGGGACAGGCGGAACAGGACGGGAATGAAAGGGTCAGCGCGACGGCGTGCGCGCCCAGCAGTAGTCCGCCGCGTCCAGGGCCGCGCGCAGCACGGCTTCCCCTGCCACGCCGGACGCGATCTCCGTGAGCATTGCGTCGTCGGGCAGCAGGGCGGTCTCGCTCCAGTCCATGGTCACGATCATCACGGCCGTGAGGGAACGTTCGCCCTGGGGGCAGCCCTCGGGAAAGGCGTATTCGATCACGTAGCAGAGATTGGCCCCGGCTTTTGTCAGGGCCGCGCGGTCGCGCGCGGTGAAGGCCCGGCCCTGCGAGGCCTTGCCCACCAGGGAATCCAGGTTGAAGATGCCCGTGGCCCGCGCTCTGGGAGGACGCGGGCCGTGCCCGGGATAGTCGCTCCAGCTCACGCGGGAAAAGTAGGGACAGCCCTCCAGCACCTGGCGCAGGGTGCGCCCGGGAGCCTGGGTCTGGAGCCGGGACAGGTCGCCTGGCTCGGGCCGCGCCTGCTCCCGGGGCTGGGCAAGGCCTTGCGGTAGCGCCCCGGAAGCGCCCTGAGCCTGTGGCCGGGAAGCGCCCGGCGTCTGGATTCGGGACGCGCCCTGCGCCGACGGCTGACAAGGGGCCGGAGGCCCCGTTGTGGGGTCGGGCAGGGCCTTCAGGCGCTCCACGGGATCCGGGCCGCAGGCCGCAAGAAGGAGCGCCGCCAGCGCGCAGCAGAGGACCGCGCGCCAGGGCGCGGGGAGCGAGCCCCTCGCGGCGGGCCGTCCCGGCCGGTCAGTCCGCCGAGTTGAACGTGCCGCAGTTCTCGCAGGAAAAACCGTAGAACCTGGGTTCACCATCCACCACTTCCACGTCCACATGGTTCATGTGGCCGCACTTCTCGCACTGGATCAGGGCCACGCCCGCCTTGGGATCGTACAGACAGTCCTCGCCTCGGATCGATACGCTCTCGGTGAAGGCTTCCATGCCCATGGGGTGCTCCTCGCATGCCGGTTGAGGGGTTGCAACCCGATCATAGCCCAGCCCCGGCCCCGTGGCAACGCTCACGCCGCGAGAAAGGCCCGCGCCCCGGCCACCAGGGCCATGCCCGCCAGCACCGGGCCGAAGAACCCCCGCGAGCGCCACGCCAGGAACCCCGTGAGCAACGCGGCCCAGAGGAACAGGTTGTCCGGCGTGAACTTGGGCTGCCCCCGCTCCAGCAGCACCGACTGGGCCAGGAGCGCCCCCAGCACCGCCGGGGGGACCACCGAAGGGAACCGGCGCAGGGCCTCGGGCATGGGCCGCGAGGCGAAAAACAGTGCGGGCACGAGCCGTGGCAGGTAGGTGACCAGGGCCATGCCCAGGATGGTCAGGAAGACGGCGGTCTGGTCCATGAAGGGTCCTTGCGCATCAGCGTGCCTCGCCGGACTTGGCCCCCCGCCCGAGGGGAGCGGCCCAGGGCGTCAGGGCGGCGATCCCCGCCGCGGCCACGGCCCCGGCCAGCACGGCCCACGGCGCGGCCGGTGTCTGCGAGAGCGCGAGGCACAGCCCGGCCCCCAGCACGGCGGCAAGCGCGTGGGCGCGTCCGGCCAGTTGCCCGGTGAGCAGCACGGCGAACATGGCGGGCAGGGCGAAATCCAGCCCCAGGGGGCGCACGTCGGGCACAAGCCCCCCGGCCAGGGCTCCGGCCAGGCTCCCGGCGATCCAGGCCAGCTGGGAGAAGGCGTTGACGGCCAGGGCCTTTGCCGTTGATTGCTGATGGTTGTTGAAACGCGTGGCGTGCAGGGCGAAGGTCTCGTCCGTGAGCTGGAAGCAGAAGCGCGCGATGCGCCTTCTGGGCCAGCCCGAGAGGTGCGGCGAGAGCGCCGCCGAGAAGAGCCTTCGCGCCGCATGGGGCGGACAACACGCTCGGGGCTGTTCACGCGCGCCA
>NZ_JBZVFJ010000310.1:0-1900 GCF_058402725.1 Fundidesulfovibrio sp.
GCGCCCTGTGCGCGCTCCTGTGCTCCGCCAACGCCCTGGCCGCCGACGTGGCCGGGCTCTCCGACACGGTCCAGCGGCAGTACCAGGCCATCACGTCCTTTTCAGCAGACTTCACCCAGGTGCTCGTCAACGCCGCCAGCAAGGAGCGCGAGACGCGCACCGGCAGGCTCGTCTTCTCCCAGCCCGCGCTGATCCGCTGGGAGACCGAAAAGCCCGAGAAGGAACTGCTCATCGTGGGCAAGGACGCCGCCTGGAACGTCTTCCCCGGGGAAAAGACCGCCTACCGCTACGCCGTGGAAGACATCCTGGGCTCCAAGACCATGCTGCGCTTCCTCTCCGGCAAGGGCAACCTGCGCGAGGACTTCCACGTCTCCCAGGAACCCGAGGCCCCCCAGGGCCAGGCCCAGCTCAAGCTCGTGCCTCGCGAGGCCGAACCCGGACTCGTGCTGGCGCACGCCTGGGTGGACTTGAAGACCAACATGCTCGCCCGCATCGTCATCGAGGATTTCTACGGGAACTTGAACGACGTCACCCTGGAAAACCTCAAGACCAACCCCGCCGTGCCCAAGGACTTTTTCCAGTACGCCCCTCCCAAGGACTTCACCATCCTGGACAATGCGGGTATGCAGGACAGGCCGAAACCATAGCGCCCCGAAAGGTGATCCCAGCCATGAAATGCCCCTTGAAAGTCAATTCCAGCGTGCTCGGCGTCGAGTTGGACCTCGAAGCCACCGACTACGGCTACGCCGTGGAACTCGTCGTCACCATCGACGGCAAGCCGGTCTTCAACCCCGCCCTGCACGTCACAGACGACTACTCCATCTCGCGCATGAACCTCTACGCCGACGCGGTGAAGTACACCCTCGACGGCCTGGAGGCCCTGAACACCGGCTTCGGCGCGGCCCGCATCGACCTGGTGGACCCCGACGGCTCCGTGGTCTTCAACCGCTATTTCGAGAAGCCCAACACCGTCTACGTGGACATCGAGTTCGACGTCTGCTGTTTCTCGGACTCCCACTGCTTCTCCTCCGAGGCCATCGGCGTGAAGACCGATATGACCTTCGAGGACTTCCGCGACTTCGTGAAGCACCTCACCCAGTGCCTGGACAAATTCCACGCCCCGGCCGACTACAAGCACCAGTAAAGGAGCCCCCATGGCCGTCCATCCCCTGGCCGGAAAGCCCGCGCCCCGATCCATCCTGGTCGACGTGCCCAGGCTCGTGAGCGCCTATTACGTCCTCCAGCCGGACCCGGCCGAGAAGTCCCAGGCCGTCTCCTTCGGCACCTCCGGCCACCGGGGCTCCTCCCTGGACGCCACCTTCAACCAGAACCACATCTGGGCCACCACCCAGGCCATCTGCGACTACCGCAAGGCCAAGGGCTTCACCGGCCCCCTGTTCATCGGCATGGACACCCACGCCCTCTCGGCCCCGGCCATGGTCTCCGCGCTGGAGGTCCTGGCCGCCAACGGCGTGGAAACCCGCATGAACTGGGAGGGCTACACCCCCACGCCCGTGATCTCCCACGCCATCCTCACCTACAACAAGGGACGCTCCCAGGGGCTGGCCGACGGCGTGGTCATCACGCCGTCCCACAACCCGCCGCGCGACGGCGGCTTCAAGTACAACCCGCCTTCCGGCGGCCCGGCCGACACCGACGTCACCAAGGCCGTGCAGGATCTGGCCAACAGCTACCTCGCCGCCGGACTCTCGGGCGTGAAGCGCGTGCTCTTCGAGAAGGCGCTCAAGGCCCCCAACGTCCAGGCATACGACTTCGTCACCCCTTATGTGGAAGACCTCCAGAACGTGGTGGACATGGAAGCCATCGCCCGCAGCGGCCTGCGCATCGGCGTGGACCCCCTGGGCGGCTCCGGCGTGGCCTTCTGGGAGCCCATCGCGGC
>NZ_JBZVFJ010000311.1:0-1890 GCF_058402725.1 Fundidesulfovibrio sp.
CCAGGGACGGGACGAATGGGGGCCGCGCGCCCTGGGCAACCGCAGCATCCTTGCCGACGCGGGCAGCCGCTCCATGCAGGACCATCTCAACGCCAAGATCAAGTTCCGGGAGCAGTTTCGTCCTTTCGCGCCCATCATCCTGCGCGAGCATTTCGCCGAATATTTCGAAACCCTGGGGATGGACGAAACGCCCTACATGCTGTTCACGCACGGGGTGAAGAAGCCCGAGGCCCTGCCGGCCGCCACCCACGTGGACAACACAGGCAGGGTTCAGACCGTCTCCCGCGAGCAGAATCCTCGCATGCACCGCACCTTGTCGGAATTCAGAAGGCTCACGGGCAGACCCGTGTTCATCAACACGTCCTTCAACCTGCGCGGTGAACCCATCGTCAGTTCGCCGGACGACGCCCTGAACACCTTCTACAATTCCGGCATCGACGATCTCTTCATCGAGGACCATCACGTCTCCAAGGAGCTGGCATGAGCAAGGGCATCCTCGTCGTCGGGACAGCGGCCCAGCCCCACGTGGAGGCCTGTCTCGACCGGTACGGCAGGGACTCGGCCCTGGTCGTCAACGCGCGGGCCCTGGAGCACTTCAGAGGCCGGGCGGACCGCGTGGACCATTTCGGCAGGGGCAGCGTTTCGGCCCACAACTGGAGGCTCTGGCTCGTGCTCCTGCAAACCCGCCCCGCGAGGGTCGTGGTCTGCTGCGGCGAGGTGTTTTTCCACGAGAACGTGCTGGCGGCCTTGGCGACGATCCGCGAGATCGGCCGGTTCGACTACGAGACGGTCTACTTCCACGAGGGCCGGGAGTTCCCCGCGCCTGAAGGGTGCTTCGAGCCCCACTTTTTTCGGAGGCCCCTCTTTCATGCGGCCCTCGCGTTCCCCTACCTGGCCGCCGGGCTGGCCTTCGGGTGGGCCGGGTTGGCCTGGAGCGCCGCAGCGACCGCGCTTTGCGAAGGGTTGCTGCGTCTGGCCAGGCCCCTGCGCCCGCCCATGGAGGGCGTGGTGCTCCCGGCGGCGACCAGCTACAGTTGCGGGTATCTGCGGGGCGACCGCGAACTCGGCATGGCCGTCCTGCCTGACAAGACCGTGACGGTGAGCGTCCAGCTCTCCCATGCGAGCTGGCGGCACACGGCGGTCATGCGCACGGACGAAGAAGGGTGCCGGAGGAGTCGGCCCCCGGGGGCCGATGTTCGGGGGCCTGAGATCACGCTCCTTGGCGGGTCCAATTCCTTCGGCAACCTGCTCGATGACGAGCAGACGATGGGGTGGGCGCTGCAGCGGGGCCTGCCCGGCTACGTGGTCAAGAATCGAAGCGTGAACGCCGCGCATTCCGCCTATCAGCTCCTGTTGCTGCGCAGGCTTCTGACGCGGGAGACGCCGCCCAGGGTGGTCGTCTACTACCTCGTGCCCCGCCTGGAGCGCTACATAACCGGAGGACGAAACATCTTCCACCTGGGTGAAGGCAGCCCGCCGGCCCAGGAGTTCCCCCACTCCGCGCGCGATCTGCCTCGCGGCGAGGGCATGGGCCCGTTCGTTGGGATGGATGTCGTAAGGCAGCAGGCACCAGTCGGGATCGTAGGGGTTGATTTCCTGGCCCTGGTCGTCGACGGTGGTCGACAACCAGTTGAACCCCTCATCCTCCAGGAACTGGTAGTAGCGCATGCCCTCTTCGCCGGTGGCCACGAGCAGGTCGACCCCCGCTGCCTCGCATTCGTCGCGCATGGCCAGCAGCGCATGCTCCGAGAGCACCCTCCAGTCCGGTCCGAACCGACGCGGCAGGGTCTGAACGCTCTCCAGGAAATAGGCCAGGGTCCGCACAAGCTCGGAGGCGTTCGCCAGACCGGGCTGGTAATACGCCGTGCCCGGGTGGACCGCCAACCGGCC
>NZ_JBZVFJ010000312.1:0-1880 GCF_058402725.1 Fundidesulfovibrio sp.
CGCCCTGGCGGGTGCAGGGCAGCGCCCTGCCGGGTCCGGGCGGAGCACGGCGGGGTCCGGGGCGGAGCCCCGTTCTCCGGGGGCGCGCATGCTGGTAGGCTTCGACGTCAGCCAGACGGGGGCGGGCAAGGCGGGGTGCGGCTACCTGGCGCACGGGCTGGTGCACGCCTTGGCGGCGCGGGGCGTGCGGTTCGTGTTCTATCCGCACTTCGGGGACCTGTACTGGGAGCCCCGGCCCGGGGCGTGTTCGTGCCCCGGGGAGGGGCGGCGGGGGCCGACGTTCCGCTGGTTCGAGCGCAGCAAGCGCTTCTGGCGCAATCCGCCCGTTGATTTCGAGGCGCGCTTGGGCGGGCCGGACGTGGTGCATTCCAACAATTTCTTTTGTCCCGTGGGGTTGAGGCGGGCGCGGCAGGTTTATACGTTGTACGACCTGTCGTTCCTGGAGAATCCCGGCTGGACCACGGAGCAGAACCGGGTGGGGTGCCTGGACGGGGTGTTCGGCGCGAGTTTGCGTGCGGACTGGATCGTTTCGATCTCGCGGGCGAGCCTTGAGCATTTTTTGCGGGTGTTCCCGCACTATCCCCGGGAGCGCACGTCGGTGATGCATCTGGCGAGCCGGTTCGGAGCGGGGAGCGCGATGCGGGTCCCGTCGCGCCTGAAGGGCGTGGAGCCGGGGAAGTTCTGGCTGTGCGTGGGCACCATCGAGCCGCGCAAGAACCAGGAGCGCCTGTTCGAGGCCCTGGCGCGCCTGGGCGGCGACAGGCCCTTGGTGCTGGCGGGCGGCCGGGGCTGGCTGATGGACGAGATGGGCCGCAAGGTGAACGCCCTGGGCCTGGCCTCGCGGGTGAAGCTGACGGGGTACGTGGACGACGCGGAGCTGGCGTGGCTCTACGCCAATTGTTTCGGGTTCGTGTATCCTTCGCTGTTCGAGGGTTTCGGGTTGCCGGTGCTGGAGGCCATGAGCCTGGGCGCGCCGGTGGTCACGTCGGGGGTGTCGAGCCTGCCGGAGGTGGCGGGGGACGCGGCGCTGCTGGTTGACCCTCTGGACGCGGGTTCCATCGCGCAGGCCATGGCGCGCCTGGAATCCGACGAGGGGTTGCGCCGGGAGCTTGCGCGCCGGGGCGTGGAGCAGGCGGCGCGCTTCAGCTGGGACGCTGCGGCCGGTGTGGCTCTGGAGGCCTACGAGCGCGTGCTGAAGCTGCCGCGCCTGGGGTCGTGAGCGGGGCGGGCGGCTTGACACGGCAGGAGCTGGGTCATAACTAGGCCTGTTTGCGCACGAATCCATCCCCAAACGCATCATTCTCCAAAGGAGTCCCCCATATGGCGTACGATATCCGCCTCGTGAAGCTCATCAACGGCGAGACCGTGCTCGGCAAGTTCGACGAGGAGACCCAGGGCCTGAAGGACGTGGCCATCCTCCAGTCCGTGCCCACCCAGCAGGGCGTGCAGATGCTCCTGCTGCCCTTCGGCTACCCTTTCGAGACCGAGATCGGCGGGGCCGTGAAGGGCGAGCACATCCTCTACAATTTCAAGACGTTCCCCGAGGAGCTCAAGAACAAGTACCTGGAAGCCACCTCCAACCTGACCATCTCTTCGGCCCGCGATCTGAACATGCTCAACAAGATGGCTCCCGCTGGCGGCAAGGGCGGCTCCGGGCTGATCCTGAAGTAGTTCCCGGCCGGGGCGAGCTCCCGGCTGTTGGAGTGTCCGCCCGGGGCGAGCGATTCCGCTGTCCATCCCCGGGCCGACACGGGAATGCATATTTCGTCCGGCGACCGGATGGCCCCGGCGCTCCCCGGTGCGGCCCCGAGAGAAAGGGGGAAGGCGAAGAGAGATGCGGCGAAACGCAAAAACAACACACCCAACACACACACAACACC
>NZ_JBZVFJ010000313.1:0-1853 GCF_058402725.1 Fundidesulfovibrio sp.
CCGGCCGAGATCAAGCAGGCCGTGCACCGCAAGCTCCTGGAGACCTACGACCTCAAGTACTCCGACATGGCCGCCGAGAACGACCCCGCCAAGCTGGCCGAACTGCGCGAGGACGTCACCCGCCAGGTGATCCTGCTCCTGGACCAGGAGGTGAGCATCCGCTCCCGCCAGGAGCGCGACGCCGTGGTGCGCGAACTGCTCCAGGACGTGCTGGGCCTGGGACCCCTGGAAGACCTTCTGGAAGACCCCTCCATCACCGAGATCATGGTCAACCGCTTCGACACGCTCTATGTGGAGCGCGCCGGGCGCATCGAGGAATCGGCGCGACGCTTCCTCTCCGAGGCGCACCTCCTGCGCGTCATCGAGCGCATCGTGGCCCCCCTGGGCCGCAAGATCGACACCTCCACGCCCATGGTGGACGCCCGCCTGCCCGACGGCTCGCGCGTCAACGCCGTAATCCCGCCCCTGGCCGTGAAGGGGGCCAACCTGACCATCCGCAAGTTCCCCGGCAAGCGCCTCGGCCCCCAGGATCTCCTGGACCTGGGCACGCTGGGCCTCCAGATGGAGCGCTTCCTGCGTTCGGCGGTGTTGGCCCGGCTCAACGTGCTCATCTCCGGGGGCACGGGCTCGGGCAAGACCACGCTGCTGAACATCCTCTCGGACTACATCCCCGACGGCGAGCGCATCGTCACCGTGGAGGACTCGGCCGAGCTCAGGCTGGCCAAGCCCCACGTGATCACCCTGGAGGCCCGGCCCCCGAACATCGAGGGCAAGGGCGAGGTGACCATCCGCGACCTGGTGCGCAACTGCCTGCGCATGCGCCCGGACCGCATCGTGGTGGGCGAGTGCCGCGGCTCCGAAGCCCTGGACATGCTCCAGGCCATGAACACCGGCCACGACGGCTCGCTCACCACCATCCACGCCAACTCCGCGCGCGAGGCCCTCTCGCGCCTGGAGACCCTGGTGCTCTTCGCCGGATTCGACCTGCCGCCGCGCGTCATCCGCGAGCAGATCACAGGGGCCGTGGACGTGATCGTGCAGGTGAAGCGCTTCAAGGACGGCAGGCGGCGCGTGGTGCAGGTGGCCGAGGTGACGGGCCTGGAAGCCGGGGTGATCACCCTGGGCGACGTGTTCGAGTTCCGCCAGGAGCCCGCGCCCCCGGGCGAGGTGCGCGGGGCCTTCGTGGCCACGGGCTACGTGCCGCGCTGCCTGGAGCTCTTCGCGGAGCGCGGCGTGCCCCTGCCCAGGGAGCTGTTCTGGGCCGCCGAGGGACCTGGGGCCGTTGGAGCGGCGGGAGGAGGCGCGCGATGATCTGGCTTCTGGGAGCGCTGTTGCTCATCCTGTTCTGGGGGCTTTGCTGGCTGTGGCTCACGCGCCTGGCCGGGGCGGACCTCTCGGGGGCCGTCTCCGCCCGGGGGGCCGGGCCGCTGGATGCCTACGCCGCGCGCCTGGCCGCCGCCCTGGACGACATGTTCCTGCCCGTGGGCGCGGCCCGGGTGCGCGCCGCGCTTGTCGGGCTCGCGCTCCTGGGCGCGGCGGCGGGGTTCCTTCTGCCCGGGGCCACGGCGGAACTGGAGCGCCTCAGCGTGACCCGCGCCCTGGAGTTCAACCGCGCGGGCAACCATCAGGCCGCCCTGGCCGAGCTTTCCCGCCACAAGGACAGCGCTTCTCCCCTGACCCACAACGAGCTGGGCGTGGCCTATTACGGCGTCGGCAACACCGATCTGGCCGAGAAAGAGTTCCTGCGCGCCCTGGACCTGGCCCCCGGCTACGCCCGCGCGCGCTCCAACCTGGTCGCGCTGAGGGGCATGACGGGCGATCCCTCCGAGAGCTTCGAGGCGGCCCGGGCTAGG
>NZ_JBZVFJ010000314.1:0-1847 GCF_058402725.1 Fundidesulfovibrio sp.
GTCCGCGCCGTAGACCAGGAGTTCCGCCGGGTCGGTGACCAGGGAGTCGCCGGGGTAGAGGGCGCGCAGGGCGCGCAGGGCGGAGGCGTCGAGCGGCACGGCGGACCTCAGGAGAGCATGTAGCGCAGGGCGTAGCCGAAGGAGGGGTAGGCCCAGACGACGTCCATGATCTCGCTCTGCCGCAGTCCCAGGCGCATGACGAGCATGGCCTGGTTGGCCACCTCGGCGGCGGCCTCACCCAGGTAGGAAAGCCCCAGGAGGCGTCCTCCGCCGGGTTCCAGCAGGAGCTTGTAGCCCGAGCGGCGGATGCCCAGGCGGGTGAGTTCCGGCCATGTGAGGTCCACGGCCTGCTTCACTTCGAAGGGGACGCCCGCCGCGCGGGCCCGGGCCTCGGTGAGCCCGACGGCCGCCAGGGGCGGGTGGGTGAAGACGCAACTGGGAACGAGGGAGTGGTCGGGCCGGACGTGGTCGCCCTCCAGGATGTTGGCGGCCGCGGCCTTGGCCTCCATGACGGCCGTGGGGGTGAGCTGGGCGATGCCTGCGGCGTCCCCGGCGGCGTAGACCTTGGGATTGGTGGTCTTGAGCCAGGGGTCCAGGACGAGGCGGCCGCCGCGCGTTGCGATGCCTGCGGCGTCCAGGTCCAGTCCGTCCAGGTCCGGCACGCGCCCCGAGCCGTTGACCACCAGGTCCGCTTCGAGCGCCGCGCCGTTCTCCAGGCGCACGGCCAGTCCCGAGGCGGTCCGTTCGAGGGAGCGCGGCGGCGCGTCGGTGAGGAGCTCCACGCCCAGTTCGCGGGTGGCCGCCAGGAGGGGGGCCACCATCTCGGGCTCGAAGCGGCGCAGGAGCCGGTCGCCCCGTGCGGCCACGGTGACCCTGGCCCCGGCGATGGCCGCGATGTGCGCGAACTCCAGGGCGATGTACCCGCCGCCCAGGAAGAGGATGTGCCCGGGCAGCTCCTTGAGGTTCAGGAAATCGTCGCTGGAGGCCAGGAGTTCCGCGCCGGGGATGTCCAGGGCGTGGGGCCGCGAGCCGGTGGCCAGCAGGATGTGCCCGGCGCGCAGCTCCTCGCCGTCCACGGCCATGGAGTCCGGTCCGGTGAAGCGGGCGCGGCCGTGGTAGAGGTCGATGCCGGCCATTTCCAGCGAGGCTTCGGCGCGCGGGGGCACGGAGTCCACGGAGGCCTGCTTGAGCGCCGCCAGCTCCTGCCAGTCGATGGAAAGCTGCCCGTGCACGCCGTTGCGGCGGCTCATCTCGCGGGCGCGGGCCACGGCGTGGGCGGTCTCCGCGAGCACCTTCTTGGGCTCGCAGCCGCGCAGGGCGCAGGTGCCGCCGAACTCGCCGCCTTCGGCCAGGGCCACGGAGCGTCCGGCCTTGACGAGGAGGCGGGCGGCGGTGGCCCCGGCCGCGCCGGAGCCGATGACGAGCACGTCGTAGGATGGGGACATGGTTCCTCCCGTGGGGCCGTCTTGGGTCCGGTCTACGCCAGGACGGGGTGCCGTACAAGGGCGTCGCAAGGCTTGCCCTGAACGCCGTGACGGGATATCATTGAGGATCGGGCTGTAAATCTTCTGTATGGTGATGCCAATGAGCGGAGCGACGGCGAAATCCGTCAAGGAGGACATCTCCAGGGCGGTGGGTTATGCGAGGCGTTTCCTGGCCATCAAGGCGTTGACCTCGGCAAGCAGCGCGTTCGCGGCCTATGCCTCGAGCACGAGCATCATGGGCCGGGCCAAGTTCGAGCTGGAAGTGCTGCTTCTGGACATGCTGCGCGAACTGGAGCTGGTGCCGGACATCAAGGCCCAGCTGCGCGGGGGGCTCAAGTTCAGGAAAGGCGACGAGCAGCTCTT
>NZ_JBZVFJ010000315.1:0-1842 GCF_058402725.1 Fundidesulfovibrio sp.
GGGGCGGTGCGAGCCGCCGGCTGATCTATGATTTCCATCCCGTCGACGGCGTCGACCGCGCGCTCAAGCTCGACTTCGACGTCCCCGGCTACGTCGCCGCCAAGCTGACGCATGCGCTGCCCGGCGCGCTCTGGTCCGGCGGAGCCGCTCCGGTCGCAGGGGACCTCTACGCCCGCGCCGCCCTGCGCAAGGTGAAGTACGCCCGCGTGCTGGCCCAGAAGACCCTGCCCCTGCCCCCGGACGCCACGGCGGCCGCCGCGCCCGGCCAGGGCCGGACCGTGCAGCGTCCGTCGGACGCGTCTCCGGCCGCCGCGCCAGGGGCATCCCGGGCTGGGGGGAGCCCCCGCCTGGCCCGTCTGGCCGGTCCCGGCGACGGGCTTGCCCTCGCGGACTACAACGAGGCCCGCCTGGACTACCTCTTCGACGCGGCGCGTCCCGCCTGCCTGGGCTTCGCCGCCGTGCTGGAGGGCGGGGGCGGACGCGCCGTGTTCGTCTCCGACCCCCTGGAGACCGTGGACCGCCTGGACCCCGAGTGGGTGGACTCCCCCGCGCGCGACGCCGCGGACGTGGCCCGGGCTCCCTGGGCCTCCAAGGGCCTGCGCTACCAGCTCTCCCGCTGGCTGGACCGCGCCCCCGACGACACCTGGCGCTACTCCCAGGACGGCCCTTCCACCTTCGTGCAGCGCCGCTTCGCCCGGGACCTCACCGGCGTGGGGGCCGTGGACGTGGTGCTGGCGCGCGGCCAGCAGGTGCAGGTGAACCTCGTGGTCTCCCTGGACCCCGAGGGCAAGGGCCGCACCGTGCTGGACTGGTACGCCCTGCCCAAGCGCACCTTCGACCTGGGCGACGGGCGCTCGGTGCTGCGCCTCTATGTGGGCCGACACCTGCGCGCCATGGCCCCGGGGACGAAGAGCGTGCGCCTCAAGGAGGCCGCGCTCATGTTCTTCCGGGAGGACCAGGAGCGCGTGGTGGCCGCGCGCAACGTGGAGAAGCTCCTTTTCGTGCCCTCGGGGCTGCCCGGGGAGCTCACGCGCGACGGCCTGCCCAGGGACCTGCCCGCGCGCGCCCGCGAGGTGTTCTCCGGCCGGGGCGAGCTGGCCGCAAACCTCTCCGTGCTGGGCGAGGCCCCCTGGAAGGACATGGCCCCGGCCTCCCTGGACGTGGTCTGGTCGCCCCAGGCCCCCGAGGCTCCTTTCGAGCTGGAACTGGAGGGCGCGCGCCTGGCCCGCGTGGCCCCCCGGCGCGACGTCCCGGCCCTGCTGGCCGCCACCGTGGAGCGCTGCGCCAGCTTCGGGGCCGAGTGCGACATGGACGTCCCCGACGGCTTCGTGGACCAGGACCCCCTCTGGTCCGTGGATTTCGCACCCCTGGCCGAGCCCGGGGGCCGGGCGCGCCCAGGGGTGCACCCGGCGTTCGCCTCGGAGCTTCTCAGGGCCGGGCCGCGCGCGCGTTTCGCCTCCGAGCCCGACGGCCTGGGCGTCACCTGCCGGGAAGGGCTCGCCCTGGAGACCGGGGCGGCCTTCACCCCCGCGCCCGGCGACGTGGTGAGCCTCTGGCTGGAGCTGGGCGCTCGCCGCCAGGGCCTGGGGGCCGTGCGCCTGGAGGCCTGGGGCGCGGGCGAGGAGGTGTCCGTGGCCGTGAAGCCGGGCCTGCCCGCCGTGCTGCCCCGGCTCCCGGCCCGGGTGGAGGGCGTGCGGGTTCGCTTCGAGGCTCTTGGCGGCGGCGAGATGGCCGTGACCCTGGGGCGCGCGGTGCTCCAGCGCTCCCGTGCCGACGCGGCGCGTCGCGCACTCTACGAGGCCCGCTACCTCTTCCCCGAAACCCGCGAGGCGCGCGTCACGC
>NZ_JBZVFJ010000316.1:0-1838 GCF_058402725.1 Fundidesulfovibrio sp.
AAGCCTGGATGGGCAGCACGGCCAGTTGCGCCGCCAGCGTCACGGCGATCCAGCCCGGCAGCACCAGGGCCGCCAGACGCCAGGCCCCCCTGCCCCGCAGCGCGTCCGCCAGGGGCAGCGCCAGGGGGACCAGAAGCACCAGCCCCGCCACGGCCGCCGCCGAGAGCTGGAGCCCCACGTCGAACACGCAGAGCGGATCGAGCGCGAACATGACCGCCAGGGCGAAGAACAGCCCGTCCAGCAGCACCCCCGTGCGCCCCAGCAGCAGAAGCCAGCCCCACGCGCCGAACATGAGCGCCGCGCGCACCAGCGACGGCTCGAAGCGGCCCAGCCAGAGGTACCCCGCCACCAGCGGCGCGCCCAGCAGCACCGCCAGCCGGGGCCGGGGAACGCGCAAGAGAAGCCCCGGCCAGGCCGCCCCCGCCAGCCAGGCCAGAGCCCAGCCCATGGCCGCCACGGCCGCCAGGTTCATGCCCGAGACGGCCAGCAGGTGGGCCAGGGAGGCGCGACGCACGCGGTCAAGATCGGACGGGTCCACGCCGGAGCGGTCGCCCGTGACGAGCCCCAGCACCATGCCCCCGGCCGAATCGCCCCCCGCGCCCCGCAGGATGGCCTCGCGCAGCCGCCCGCGCCAAGCCTCCAGGGCCGAGGCTTCGGCCTGCCGGACCAGCTCAACGGCCTTGCCGCCCTGGGTGAACACGCGCAGGAACACGCCGCGCACGCGCCAGCGCCAGGCCCAGTCCTGCACGCCGGGGTTGTCGAAGCCGTCCACGGCGTGGGGCCGCGCGGCGAGGCGCACCAGGCTGCCCGGCACGGGCCGGAAGGCGGGGTCCTGCCAGGTCCAGACCACGCGGCCGGGCAGGGATTCGCCCGCCTGGGTCGGCCCGGCCGCCGCGCCCGGAGCGGTCTGCGAACCCGGCGCGCTCCGCACGCCCGGCGGGAGGGGGCGCGCGGGGTCGAAGCGGAAGGAGGCCCGGTCCAGGAGGATTTCCAGGCGGTTGCCCGGGCGGTCGGTGACGGCCTCCACGCGGGCCAGGAGCGCGCCGTGGGGCCGCCGGTCGATCCAGTCGGGAAGGTCGGGAACGGCGGGCAGGCGCAGCCAGGCGTAGGCCAGGCCCGCCAGGGCGGCCAGGAGCATGAGGCCCGCACCGGGAAGCGAGCGCCCGGCGAGGCGGAAGCAGGCCGCCGCCGCCAGGAGCGCCAGCGCTCCGGAGGCCGGGTCCTGCACGGCCCAGGCCCCGCAGAGGCAGGCCAGCAGGAGCCCCTGCCAGGGAAGGAGCCCCGGGACGGCGCGGCGCGCCGGGGCCGGGGCGTCACGCACGGAACGCCCCGGGCGCGCTCCTTTGCGCCGGTCCGCGCGGACCGGCAAGGCCCCTGCGCGCGGAGGTCCAAGGCTCGGCCCCTGCCGCCATGCCGTGCGGGACAGCAAAGCCCTCGCGCACGGGGGCCTCCACGGGTCCGCGCGCGGTTCCCGGGGCGGGAGGCATGGAGCCCGGCGGGCCTATTCCTTGGCCCGGCGCACGCGCGCGCCCAGGCCCTGGAGCTTCACTTCCATGGCTTCGTAGCCCCGGTCCAGGTGGTAGATGCGCGCCACCTCGGTGGTGCCGTGGGCGGCCAGGCCCGCCAGCACCAGGGAGGCGCTGGCGCGCAGGTCCGAGGCCATGACGGGCGCTCCCGTGAGCCTGGGCACGCCGCGCACGAAGGCGCTCTGGGCGCTCACCTTGATGCGCGCGCCCAGGCGCACCAGCTCCTGCACGTGCATGAAGCGGTTCTCGAAGATGGTCTCGCGGATGGTTCCCGCGCCCGAGGCCACGCACATGAGGGCCATCACCTGGGCC
>NZ_JBZVFJ010000317.1:0-1836 GCF_058402725.1 Fundidesulfovibrio sp.
CAGGCCGAGGAGCTGCCCATGGACCCGGAGGAGCTCTACCCGCGCTCCGAGAGCGTGGCGGGCAGCCTCGCCCTGCGCTCCTTCTGCGCCCTGGCGCTGTCCGCGGCCTTCCTCCAGATTCCCCGGGGCGTGCTGGCCCTCCTGCGGCGGCGGCGCGCCAGGCGCTTCGAGGCCCAGCTGGCCGACGGCCTGGTCATGGCGGGCAACGCCCTGCGCGCGGGCTTGAGCCTGCTCCAGGCCCTGGACATGACGGCCGCCAAGTCCCAGGCTCCGCTCTCCCAGGAGTTCGGGCTCGTGCTCAAGGAGCACCGCCTGGGCGCGGACCTGAACACGGCCCTGCGCCGCCTGGCCGAGCGCGTGCCCACGCCGGACACGCTCATCTTCGTCAACTCCGTGACCATCCTGCGCGAGACCGGGGGCAACCTCTCGGAGATCTTCGACACGCTCTCCCAGACCATCCAGGAGCGCAAGCAGATCCAGGGCAAGATCAAGTCCATGACCGCCGAGGGCGAGACCCAGGCCTGGTTCCTGGCGGCCCTGCCCGTGGTGCTTGGCTTCGTGCTCTACCAGATGAACGAGGAATCCATGTCGCTGTTCTTCACCACCTTCGGCGGCTGGCTGATGCTCCTGCTCATGGGGCTCATGGAGGTGGTGGGCATCGCCATGATGCTCAAGATCGTGCGGGTGAAGGTGTAGGGGGCCGTATGCCGAGAATCCGTCCGTTGCTTTCCGTCCTGGCGCTCCTGGCCCTTTCGGCCTGGGGCGCAGACCCGCTCCCCGCCCTGTGCGGCGACGAAGGCGTGCGCCTCGCCCCCGGCGGCAAGGCCCCGGCGCGTCCGGCGGAACTGTCGCGCGCCGTGGGGGTGCATGTGCGCGACACGCCCGAGGGCCAGGTGCTTCTGGACAAGTCGGGCAACCGCGTGGACCCGCGCTCCTCCCAGGGGGCGCGCACGCCCGAGCGCAAGGACGCCCCGGCGGGGCGCGAAGTGCAGGGGCGCGAGGCCCCCTCGGCTCGAAGTGTGGAGGCCCGGGGCGTGGAAGCCCGGCAGGCCCCCCAGGCCCGGGAGGTGCAGGCCAGGCAGGGACCGGACCAGCGCGCCGTGGAGGCCCGAAAGGCCCCGGAGGCCAAGGCCGTGGAGGCCCGCACGGCCCCCGAGGGCAAGTCCCTGGAGCGCCGCGAAGCGCCCGCAGCCCGCACCGTGGAGGCCCGCACAGCCCCCGAAGCGCGCACCCTGGAGGCCCGGGACATCGACGCCAAGGCCGCGCCGGAGGCGCGCTCCGTGGACGCCCGGAGCCTGGAAGCCAAGGCGGCCCCGGACGCCCGGGACATCGAGTCCCGCCAGTCGCCCACGAGCCGGGACGCGCCCACGGCCCGTGACATCCGGGGCAAGGACGCGCCCGGCTCCCGGTCCGTCACCGCCAAGGACGCTCCCGACGCCAAGGACATGGAAAGCAAGGACGCGCCCAAGGCCAAGGAGATGGAACGGCAGGACGCTCCCGAGGCCAAGGAGATGGAACAGAAGGATGCGCCCAAGGCCAAGGAAATGGAGCAGAAAGACGCCCCGGACGCCAAAAAGGCCCCCGAGGTGAAGACCATGGAGATGCGCAAGGCCCCGACGGCCAAGCCCTTCTAACGACAGACCGTTCAAGGAGCGATGCATGAAAGCGTACCGTCCGGCCGTGCTGCTACTGGCCCTCGCCGTCCTCGGGCTCGCCGCCTGCGCCCCGGCCAAGCGCAAGGCCCCGCCGCCACCGGACGTGGCCCAGCTCACGGCCCAGACCTTCCCCATCGAGATCGGCCCGGGCTCCGGGCTGGCCCTGGTGCTCTTCCAGAAC
>NZ_JBZVFJ010000318.1:0-1833 GCF_058402725.1 Fundidesulfovibrio sp.
GGCCTTGAACTCGCGGTTGAAGATCTTCAGGTGGAGCTTGAGCCCTTCGGTGAAGTTCGGGTTGATCCACAGGGCCTTCAGGAGCGAATCCTGCGCGCCCTTCACGTCGCCCATGAAGTACATGGCCTTGGCCATGTTGAAGTGGATGTTCTCGTCGTCGGGCGTCAGTTCCAGGGCCTGGCGGTAGGCGTGCAGCGCCCCGGGCAGGTCGCCCGCCTTGCGCAGGCGCACGCCCAGCGAGTTGAAGGGGTTGGGGCTCGACGCGTCGTACTTAAGCACCTCGATGAACAGCTCCTTGGTCTCTTCCAGACGGTTGAAGTGCGCGAAGGTCTCGGCGGCGCGCTGCAGGTAGGTCTTGTAGCCGTCCAGGTCGCCCTTGCCCTTGTAGGCCTCGGCCAGCCCCTTGTAGGCCTCCGCGAAGAGCTCGTTGATCTTCACGGCCTTCTTGAACGCCAGGATCGCCTGCCCGTACTTCTGCTTCATCAGGTACTTGCAGCCCATGTCGTAGTACTTCTGGGCCTGGTTGTCCTCGCTGACAAGCTCCTCGAAGGCCTCGATGGCGTCCTCGAAGTGCCCGGCGGCCAGCAGGCGCTTGCCCTCCTGCAACTGGGCTGTCTCGATCTCCACCAGCTTGTCCACCTTGAGCGCGCGCAGCATGTGCCGCTGGAACGTCTCCAGCGAATAGGGCCGCAGCACGTAGCCGTCCACGCCCGCCGCGATGGCCTCCAGCACCCTGTCCTTCTGGCCCTCCTGCGTCACCATCACCACGGGCGTGTCCTTGAGGTTCATGTTCAGGCGCATGAGCCGCAGGAACTTGAGCCCGTCCATGTCGGAGAGGGCGGTGTCGAGCACCACGAGGTCCACGTCCTGGACGCCCAGGAAGTCGATGGCCTCGGAACCGGACGTGAAGGACTGGATCATGGACGCCTTGAGCTGCTTGAGGCACTGCCTGTCGCGGCGGGCGTTCTCCTCGTTGCCGGAGACGATCACGGTCACGTTCAGTCGGACGGGGGAAGGCGCGCTCTGGGCCACGCGGGCTCCGGGGGATGAAGGTTTGGCTCGGGGAAAAGTCTACGTGTCCAGGACGGTATAAATCCTGTCGCGCAGGGGCGTCAACTGGAGGCTCTCCGGGAGGAGCCCCAACAGCTCGTCGGCGTGGCCGCGTTTCCGGAAGGCCCGGCGCGAGGCGGCGAAGTTGAGGTCGTGCACCCAGCTGAGCAGCAGGAGCACGAAATCGTTGCAGGTGCGCATGGCCGAATAGTCCCCGATGCGCCCGGCCATGATCTGCTCCACGATGGCTGCGGAGAAGCGCTCGGGGTCCTCCTCCAGGTGGAGCACCACCACGTCGGAGCGCTGGCCGCCGGGGCGCAGGTGGTCGAGCATGATGCGCACGATGTCGAGCTTGTCGGCGTCGCGCACGATGCGCGCCAGCAGCGCCAGCTCCGGCGGCGCGAAGCGGGGCAGCGCCCTGCGGTTGTGCAGGGCCACCGCGCCGCGCACCAGCGCGCGGGCGCGCGCGTCCAGCCCGTGCGGCACGCCCTCGCCGCGCAGGGCGCGTGCGCCCAGGAGCCCGTGGTCCACGCTCCGGGAGTCGCGGAAGGTCTTGTGGGCGCGGTACTGGGGGAAGCGCCCGGCGTCGTGCAGGAGCGCCGCCAGGTGCGCGGCGCGCTCCGTGGCCGCATCCAGGCCGAGGGTGGGCGTGATGGCCCGGGCCTCGTCCAGCACCTTCAGGGAGTGCTCGCGCTTGAGCAGCAGATGGTGGTCGTCCTCGGGGTTCCCGGTCAGGAACCCGGCGACGTAGTCCTCGAACCAGCGGATGTGGGCGTGCATCCC
>NZ_JBZVFJ010000319.1:0-1812 GCF_058402725.1 Fundidesulfovibrio sp.
AGGCCCTGCGCGGCTACGTCGTGGAGGACCTGGGCTGGGAGCCCGGCGAGGCCCGGCTCTGGAGCGAAGGGATCGAACCTTTGGCCCGGCTGGCCTTGCGTGTGGAGTTCGCGGAGGCCGGGCGGGTCCCCGGCCGGATCATCCACCATGGGCCCTGCCACGGGGCGGACGGCGAACTGGAGCTCTTGTGGGCCGCTTTGGGCGGCCGGGCGGAGGGCACGGGGCGCGGCCCGTGCTGCGGCTTCGGCGGAGCGCTCAAACTTTCGGCCCCCGGGCTTTCGGCCCAGGTGGCACGCCAATGCCTCGATTTCTATGGACCCCGGCCCGGCGACCGGATACTGACCGGCTGTTCCGGTTGCGTGTTCCAGCTTCGCTCGCACGCGCCGGAGGGGGTTCTCGCGGGACACTGGCTGGACGCGGTGGACACGGCGTTGCAGCCGGGCCCCGGTTGAGGTTTTTCAAGGAGACGACATGTTCGCAAGCATTCTCAAGATGATCGTGGGTTCCAAGAACGAGCGCTACCTCAAGAGCCTCACGCCCACGGTCGACAAGATCACCTCCCTCGAACCCGCCATGCAGGCCCAGGAGCAGGGCCAGTTGCAGACGCGCATCGGCGAGCTGCGCCAGGAGGCGGCCAACGGCCGCGCCCTGGACGAGATGCTCCCCGAGGTCTTCGCCATGGTGCGCGAGGCCGGGCGGCGCACCATGGACATGCGCCACTTCGACGTGCAGCTCATCGGCGGCATGGTGCTGCACCAGGGCAAGATCGCCGAAATGAAGACCGGCGAAGGCAAGACCCTGGTGGCCACCCTGCCCGCCGTGCTCAACGCGCTCTCGGGCAAGGGCGTGCACCTCGTCACGGTGAACGACTACCTTGCCCGGCGCGACGCCGCCTGGATGGGGGCCATCTACAACTACCTGGGCCTGAGCGTGGGCACCATCCTGCACGGGCTCACCGACGAGGAGCGCAAGGAAGCCTACGGGGCCGACATCACCTACGGCACCAACAACGAGTTCGGCTTCGACTACCTGCGCGACAACATGAAATTCTACAAGGAACACCTGGTCCAGCGCGAACACAACTTCGCCATCGTGGACGAGGTGGACTCCATCCTCATCGACGAGGCGCGCACGCCGCTCATCATCTCCGGTCCGGCCGAGGAGTCCACGGCGCAGTACAGCCGCGTTGCGGCCTCCATCCCCATGCTCAAGGCCGACGTGCACTTCACCAAGGACGAGAAGGCCCGCACGGTGCTGCTCACCGACGAGGGCGTGGCCCGCTGCGAAGAGATCTTCAAGGTTGAGAACCTCTACGACCCGGCCAACATCTCCCTGCAGCACCATGTCCTGCAGGGGCTGCGCGCCCACCACCTCTACGCCCGCGACGTGGATTACATCGTCAAGGACGACCAGGTGATCATCGTGGACGAGTTCACCGGACGCCTCATGCCCGGGCGGCGCTATTCCGACGGCCTGCACCAGTCCCTGGAGGCCAAGGAAGGCGTGAAGGTGGAGAGCGAGAACCAGACTCTGGCCTCCATCACCTTCCAGAACTTCTTCCGCATGTACAACAAGCTGTCCGGCATGACCGGCACGGCGGATACCGAAGCCTACGAATTCCAGCAGATCTACGGCCTGGAGACGGTGATCATCCCGACCAACCTGCCCATGATCCGCCGCGACATGAACGACCTGGTCTATCGCACCGCCGACGAGAAATGGCAGGCCGTGATTGCCGATATTCGCGACTGCCACCAGCGGGGCCAGCCGGTCCTGGTGGGCACCACATCCATCGAGGTGAATGAATTCCTC
>NZ_JBZVFJ010000320.1:0-1805 GCF_058402725.1 Fundidesulfovibrio sp.
GAATTTACAGGAGGTGTAACTGAACGCACACGAAGTTTCAACGGGTAACACGCTCCGCAGGCTGGCTCAGGAGGATCTTTTCCCAGTCGCCGCCCACCATGCGCACGAGGGCGGCCCGGATCACCAGATCGTAGCCGCACTTGGCGAAGCGGCGGTCACGGTAGATCTGGTCCATTTGGGCCACCACGGCCTCGGGGGGCAGGGGCAGCAGGGGGCGCAGGCAGTCGCGCCCCTTGGGCGTGTCGCCGTAGGCGTCCAGGCAGCGGGCGGCGGCCATGTCGCCGAAGCCCTGGATGAAGAAGAGCTTCTGGTGCTGGTAGGCGCTCTTCCAGCTGTCTGCGAAGGTGTCGTGGGGGGCGTAGGGGGTGGCCACGAAGCCTTCGAGGTCGAGGGGCTTGAGCCAGGGGTAGTCGAAGAGGATGCGCTGGTCGAACTGGGGGTCGCGCACGTGGCCGCCGGACTCCACGAAGTGGATGCCCCGGTCCTGGGAGTCCAGGACGGCCTTGAGGGCCGTCTGCATCATGGGCTGGCCAGAGGTGAGGGGGTCGCGCGCGGCGCGGTCCATGGCGGAGACGGCGCGCGAGACCACCACCAGGGCGGGCATGGGCGTGCCGGGCTGGCTTTCGGCGTAGGCGCGCACCCCGGCGGAGGCCCCGGTCATGTAGGCGGTGCGGTCGTCGCGGGGGATGCGCAGCCAGTCGCGGGTGAGGGTCTGGCCGGTCTGGCCGTTCTGGGCGGGCTGCTGCCGGGGCTGGGCCAGCGCGGGAAGGGACGCGAAGAGGATCAGGCACAGGGCTGCCAGGATGCGCATAGGGGGGAGTCCTCGGGGCTTGGGTGTGTGTGCGGGGCCTCGGGGTCGCGGTGCGTCTTGATAGCCCGGGGGGGCGGTGGTGTCGAGCGCGGCTTTCGCAATATTGAATACAAAGTCCAAAATTCTTGACGGCGACGGGCTGTCGCACTATGCCCGGCCCATGGACACACCGCCCATCCGCCACGAGAACCTCGAAGACCAGGTGCTTGCGCGCCTGCGCGGCATGATCGCCTCGGGAGCGCTGCCCCCCGGATCGCGCCTGCGCCAGGAGGACCTGGCCCAGCGCCTGGGCGTGAGCCGCACGCCGCTCATCGCGGCCCTCAAACGCCTCACCCTGGAGGGGCTGGCCGTGTGGAAGCCCCGCTGCGGGGCCAGCGTGGCCGCCCTGGACGACGCCTCCCTGGCCGACCTCCTGGAGGTGCGCCTGCGCCTGGAGCCCATGGCCGCCGAGCTGGCCGCGCGGCGCATCGAGCCCGCCGAGGCCCGCGCCCTGCGCGCGCGCTGGGAGGAGCTGGCCCGCTCCCCCGACACCCCGGAACACTGCGCCGCCTTCGTGGAGAGCGACCGCCTCTTCCACTGGCGGCTGGCCGAGCTCGCCGGCAACCGCTTCCTGTTGCGCTCCCTGGAGCCCCTGAACATGCTGGCCGGGCTCTACCTGCACGGCACGCCCAGGCCCTGGGAGGACACCGCGCCCGAACACCTGGCCGTGATCCAGGCCCTGGAGGCGCAGAACCCCGAGGGCGCGGCCCTGGCCATGCGCCGCCACATCCAGCGCTCGCTGGACGCGCTGCTCGAAACGCTTCCGCAACCCCCAGCCGTCACAGGGAGGTGACCCGTGCCACGCTTCAGCGCCAACCTGACCATGCTCTACACCGAGTCCCCCTTCGAGGAGCGCTTCGCCCTGGCCGCCCGTTCCGGGTTCAAGGCCGTGGAATACCTCTTCCTTCTATCTAGGGCGTGAGACGCTCCTCACCTCGGGCGATTCGGGCATGGC
>NZ_JBZVFJ010000321.1:0-1799 GCF_058402725.1 Fundidesulfovibrio sp.
CTGGCGGGAATGCGGCTCTTGCGTCATTAAATTCGTCTGCACGATATCGCTACGCACGTCAAAAGCGCGCCCTGCGAACAGCGCCTCCGCTCGGCCGTAGCCTCCCTACTTGCGCTTGAGGGCCTTGCCCGCGTGCCAGCAGTCGCCCACCTTCGCGCCCAGGGCGTAGTAGCCCAGGGTGGCCATGTCGAAGAGCAGGGGGCGCACCCTGGCGGGATCGGGCTTGCCTTTCGGGGTGAGCACGTCCTCGCGCGCCCAGGTTTTCACCACCTCGCCCACGAACACGTCGTGTGTCTCGAAATCGAGGGTCTTGTACAGGCGGCACTCCATGGCCACGGGGCAGGCCCGGATGAGGGGCGCGTGGGCCAGCTCGCCCAGGAAGTGCTCGAACACGCCGGACTTGTCGGTGTTCTTGCCCGTGACGATGCCCACGTAATCGGTCTCCACCATCAGGTCCTCGCCGGGGATGTTCACGCTGAACTCTCCGTGCTCCAGGATGCCCCTGCCCGAGTGGTGCGCCTTGTTGATGCCGAAGGTCAGGTACTGGGGCTGGCCATGGTTCATGATGCCCACGTGGGCCACGGCCAGGAAGTTGGCGCGGCCGTCCACCACGCAGCCCACGATGGTTGTCAGGGAGGGGTAGAGGGCGTTGACGGGTCCGATGTCCTTCATGGGATTCTCCTTACATCGTTGGTTGTACACGCAAATGGCAGGGTCGGGGCCAGGCCGCGCAATGCGGCGTCCTGGCCAAACCGTGGAGTCCAGGCGCTCGGTTCAGGCTTTCAGTCCGCACGTTCAGCCCGGCCGTACGGCTCAGGCGCTCAGTCCATGCCGTCCAGCTTGCGGCAGGATTCGTGGTTGAGCCGCGTGAGTTCGCGTCCGGCCTCCTCGCCCAGCACCGAGGAATAGGCCCGGTGGAGCGATTTCCAGCAGGCGGCCATGTCCGGGGCCAGCAGGCGGCCCCGCTCCGTGGGGCGCACCTCCACGGCCTTGCCCAGGCTCTTCTTTTCCACCAGGCCCTTGCGGGCCAGGCCGTCCACCAGACGCGTCACGGTGGAGGGGGCCAGTCGCAGGCGCGCGGCAAGCTCCTTGGGGCCGATGCCCGGCTCCTCCAGTGTCAGCATGAGCAGGAAGGCCTGGGATGGAGCCAGTCCCAGGGGGGCGAAGGCCTCCTCGCCCAGGCGGGTGACGGAGCGTGCCAGGGCGTTGGCGGTGAAGTAGAGGCAGCATTCGAGCAGGGTTTTGGAGTCGGCCACGCGGTCCTCATTGTTTGCGCATGCAACTATCAGGGGGCGGTGCTGGCGTCAAGAGCGGGCGCGCCCGGCCGGACCGGGCGCGTACGGCGGGAAACGGCCTACTGGGCGGGCTTCATGCCAGGAATCATGCCCTGCACGGCCGGGGGCAGGTCCATCTTCTGGTAGCCTGCCGGGACAGCGAAGCGCGAGGCCTCCACGGGCTGCACCTTGATGTTGCGGAACTCCATGGTGGCCGTGCCCTGGGGGCCTTTGGCCACCGAACGGATGGGCAGGCCCAGCTTGTCGGCGAACCAGGCGGTCATCTCGCCCTTGGCGGGGTCCTGCTTGAGCACGCGCTTTTCGCACTCCCAGCCGTCGATGGTCTCGCGGCCCACGGTCTGCCACTGGGCCGCCTCGCCCTGGGCCATGGGGTCGGCCCCGGCCTGGGCGGGGTCGAGCTTCGTCTCCATGTAGAGCTTGAGCTGCGGCTGGAGCATGATCACGCGGCGTCCCGGCGTGTCGGTGATGAGCACCTGGGGCACGCCCTGGACGGTGGACTCCACG
>NZ_JBZVFJ010000322.1:0-1792 GCF_058402725.1 Fundidesulfovibrio sp.
CCGGCCCAGGCCCGCGCGCCCGGCCCCGTGCAACGCGATCCCTCCCGGCATCAAGCGCAGACGGCCCCGGCGGCCGCTCCCGCCCGCGAACAGACGGCCGCCGCGCAAGACGGCGTCCGGCCGGTCCGGGTGGTGTTCCAGACCTCTCCAGACGGGGTAGCCGTACTTCTCAAGGGCGTGCCCGCGGACGTCCGCCCGGCCATGGCGCTTTTCGACGCCCCCTGGCGGCTCGTGGTGGACCTGCCGGGCGAGTGGACCATCGAGAACCCCGGCGCGGCCCCGCCCGCAGGGAACATCCAGCGCGTGCGCGCGGCCAGACACCCCGGCAAGCTGCGCGTTGTGCTCGACTTGACGGAAAAACCCGGCGGACGCGCCCTGGAGTCCACGCCGGAAGGCTTGGTGGTGAGGCTCTCCAGATGAATCCGACCCTTCACTCCCGACGCGACGCGACGCGCATCTTCGCGGCCCCGGCGGTCGTCCTGGCCCTGGCGGTCGTCCTGGCCCTGGGCGTCGCCCGGGCCATGACCGGCCCCGATCCCGCGCCGCCGCCCTCCGGCAAGTCCGTGGAACTCAGCCGCGACGACCAGCTTCTCCTCTACGCCGAACTCTCCAAGACCCTCATGGAGCTCAAGCGCCCCGGGGAGGCGGAGACGGCCCTCCAGGCCTCTTTGGCCCTGGAGCCCACGGCCTCGGGCTATTCCGAACTGGCCAAGGCCTATCAGAGCCAGGGCCGCAACGATCTGGCCGTGGAGGAATACCGCAAGGCCCTGGCCCTGCGCGAAGACCCCCAGGATCTGGCGGACCTGGGCTACTGTCTGCTGGCCCAGGGCAAGCGCAAGGACGCCCTGACCGTCTGGGACAAGGCCCTGGCCCTGGAGCCCGAGCGTCTGCGCCTCTGGGAGGACGCGGGCTACGCCGCCATGGCCCTGGCCCGCAACGACGCGGCCAAGCAGTATTTCAAGGCCGCCATCGACAACCAGCCCCTCTACCCCGCCCGCGACGAGGACGAAGCCCGCCGCACCCGCGAGACCGTCCACCGCCTGCGCCAGGAGGTCACCAAGCTCGACGAGAGCCTGAGCCTCACGGCCTACCTGACCTACTACACCAGCCGGGCGGGCCAGTCCGACGCGCCCGGCGGCCAGGGCGGCATCTACCAGCCCTCCGTGAGCGGCGTGGAGGCGGCCTGGACACCGCCCGTCATCGGCCTGCGCGACGACCGTCTCTTCCAGGTGGTGGCCCGCCTCAACTGGACCCTGGAACGCCAGAGCATGGCCTTCGACCCGGACTCGGCCCAGGGCGCGGTGGGGCTGCGCTACAAGCCCTTCAAGAGCCAGAACGTCTCCTTCGGGGCCGAGCGGCTCATCAAGATCGGCAAGAACGCCGAAGACAACTGGCTCCTGCGCGCCATGGGCTCCTGGGCCGACGGCTACGGACTGGACCCCGAGCGCTCCAACTGGAACTTCAGCTACCTTTACCTGGAGGCCGACCGCTACCTGGAGAATCCCGCGCGTTTTCTCTTCAGCGGCGAGGTCCGCCAGGGCTGGACCTTCAAGGTGGCGCGCAACGCCACCCTCACGCCGCATCTGGTGGCCAACGCCCGCGTCTGGACGCCCGACGACAACAGGCTCTCCCTCTGGGAGGCCGGCGTGGGGCTTTCCTTCAAGTACCGCTTCAACGAGACGAAATACACCACGCCGCGCTCCTACCTGGAGGTTCTGGCCCAGTACAAGGCCGGACGCCTCTACAACAGGACCACCGACCAGGGCGTGGACGGCCTCTACCTGACCACCAT
>NZ_JBZVFJ010000323.1:0-1776 GCF_058402725.1 Fundidesulfovibrio sp.
AATCCCCGGCGGGCGCCCAGCGCGCCCGCCGGCCCCCCCGGGCCCGGCCCGGCGCACCTGGAGCAGCACGTTGGCATACCAATTCGACTTCGGCCTGGTGGTCTCCGGCGAATACGGAGACTGGATCCTCCAGGGCCTGGCCACCACCCTCAAGATCTCCGCGATCTCCATCGTCCTGGCCCTGGTCATGGGCACGCTCCTGTGCATCCTCCGGATCACCAAGGTCAAACCGCTCGTCTGGATCGCCTGGACCTACACGGAATTCTTCCGCAACACGCCGCTCCTGGTTCAGATCTTCTTCTGGTACTTCGGCTCCTACTCCGTGCTGCCCGACGGCGTGAACCGCTGGCTCAACGCCCAGGACTTCGAATTCAGCTGCGGCGTCATCGCCCTGAGCTTCTACACAGCCGCCTTCATCGCCGAAGACCTGCGCTCCGGCATCTTCGCCATCCCCAAGACGCAGCTCGAAGCCTCCCGCGCCTGCGGACTCTCCTTCATGCAGGCCATGGCCTACGTCATCCTGCCCCAGGCCTTCCGCATCATCGTGCCGCCCCTCGTCTCGCAGTTCCTGAACCTCATCAAGAACTCCTCCCTGGTGATGACCATCGGCGTCATGGACCTCACCTACATGGCCCGGCAGATCGAATCGCACACCTTCCACGGCTTCGAGGCCTTCACGGTGTCCACGCTCATCTACCTGTCCATCTCGCTCATCGTCTCCTTCTCCATCCAGCAGTACAACCTGCGCGTGCTGCGCACGGCCACGAGGTAGCGCGCATGCACTGGGACATCGTCTGGAACAACCTGGACTACTTCCTCTGGGGCGCATACCCCAACGGACCCCTCGGCGGCCTGGCCATGTCCATCCTCATGGCCCTGGCAGGCATCTTCGGCGCGTTCTGGCTGGGCCTCGTGGTGGGCGTCTGCCGCCTCTCCTCGCGCAAATGGCTCAACACGCCGTCGCTGGTCTACATCGAGGTGATCCGCGGCACGCCGCTGCTCATGGTCATCTTCTGGTTCTTCTTCCTGGCCCCTGCCGTGTTCGGATTCAACCTGCCCGACTGGCAGTCCGCCATCATCGCCCTCATCGTGTTCACCAGCGCCTACATCGCCGAAATCGTGCGCGCGGGCGTGCTCTCCCTTCCCAAGGGACAGATGGAAGCCGCGCGCGGCACCGGCCTCTCCCACACCCAGGCCATGATCCACGTCATCCTGCCCCAGGCGCTCCAGAACATGATCCCCTCCTTCGTGAACCAGTTCGTCTCCCTCACCAAAGACACCTCCCTGGCCTACATCATCGGCGTCAACGAACTCACCAAGACCGCCACCCAGGTGAACAACCGCACCATGAAGGCCCCCTTCGAAATCTTCATCACCATCGCCGTCCTCTACTTCGTGGTCTGCTTCGTGCTCACCGAATTCTCCCGCAGGCTGGAAGCACGCACCAACCGCTACCAGGCCCGCAACCGCTAAGCCGCGACAGGATGCGTCGCCCGTCAGGACGGCAGACTGACGAAGAAGAAGCCTCCGGCGGCCAAAGGGCTGCGCCCTCTGGAATCCCTCTCCGCTCCTAGACGGCGTGCGATCAGGCAGTGATGAGCGGCCGGACAGGCGGAGAAATAGCCTCCGGCGGCCAAAGGGCTGCGCCCTCTGGAATCCCTCTCCGCTCCTAGACGGCGTGCGATCAGGCAGTGATGAGCGGCCGGGCAGGCGGAGAAATAGCCTCCGGCGGCCAAAGGGCTGCGCCCTTTGGAATCCCTCTCCGCTTCGCGGGCT
>NZ_JBZVFJ010000324.1:0-1763 GCF_058402725.1 Fundidesulfovibrio sp.
AGGCCGTGTGCTGCCGGGAAATTTCATCACTATGGATTTCAGCAGAGCAAATGTTAAAGTGGAGATGACCTCGTCAAATTCATTTCGCGTCCACTTCGACAAACGCAGCACAGACATGTATGCGAATTTCTCCCTTGTAGACAGGCCTGCATCAGTTCCGCAGGGAAGCCCGATTATGTATCGCCTTCGCTACAAAGGACGGTTCATCCCCGCCGCCGACAATAAAGGGTCTGGCGGCATGGGGTTGGGCATGGTAGATAAACGCGGATGGGATGCAACGTGGTCGGGCACGCGTGTGATAGGGGCTGAGCATGTTAAAGACTGGACTACGTTTGAAGGCGACTTCGCTACACTTTCAGATTGTCCTGGCGCGTTTCTGGTTGCAAGGCTGGAAACTGTAACCGGGCCAGTGTCTGGTACGCTGGAGATAAAGGACATAGAAGTTTTCTACTGCCAGCCGGAGTCGTACCCGCTATATAAAGCTGTTACTGCCACTGCGATGCTGTCGAAAGACAAAGAACAACTGACGATGGTTGTGTTCAATAGAAATCCTGCCGAGGCAATGCCCGTTAAAATCAACCTGAGCGGTTTTAACGCCAAATATGTTGAAGGCACGGAATTGTACACTGCCGACGTGGCCAGCACAAAAGCTTTGCAGGGCAAAAAACTCACCATTGATATCAAGGATAATACCGCCAGCCTGACGCTGCCGCCGTATTCCATGACCGCCTTGCGATTTTTGAAAAATACCCCCGCGTTGCCAATGAAGAAATATTCCAAAATATTGATTATGGGCAACAGCATTACCAAGCACGGCCCAAGCACGCAGGCGTTGGGCTGGGGTGGAAACTGGGGCATGGCGGCTACAGCGTTGGATAAGGATTACGCTCACCGTTTATATAAGATGATATGTGATGCACAAGGCGACAAACCGGAACTCAAAGTTGTCACCATGCTCGCAAAAGATACGCCGTATGCGAAGATGCTTAATCCGATTTCCGAGGAATTCAAAACCGTAGATGACCTGGTGGCATATAACGCTGACCTTGTGATAGTGCAGGTCGGGGGCAATCTTCAGCCGGAAAACGCCACTAAGGAAATATACGGCAAACAACTGTGCGACCTTTTGAAGAAGCTCAAGACCGACAAGAACACTGTGGTCTGCACAAGCCTGTGGCATCGAAGCCCGGCGGCACACCTGAACGAAAACGCCGCCAAAGAAGCCGGCGTAGTTTACGTTGATATAATGACGGTTTCTGATGACCCCAAAAATAGTGCCGCCGCAGAAGGCCACTTCAAAAACGATGGCGTCAACTGGCACCCTGGTGACAGAGGCATGAATGAAATCGCAAAGACAATCTGGAAGCAGTTAAATGAGATGTCGGGGAGATGTAAGGATAGTCGCTAAAGTCAGAGTCAAGTGTTCCATAAAAACGGGGGATTCCTGGGGCAAATCCCGGCATAAAATCTATAACGCATGCATTTTTAATGCGTTATAGCCTTTCGCTGCGCTCAAACCTGTTCTGCAAATATGCGACAGCCGCGTCAAATGGTTGTCATCAAAGTAGACCTTTTTTGAAATCTTGCTATTCATAGGTATTGCAGGTTATTATAATCGTTTCCTTCATCATCTCATTGAATAATGTGTGGAACGTGTTTAGTAACAAGAGGATGCAATGAAAACGAAAAAGGGTGTTACGCTTGATGCGGTTCGGGAAGTTTACAGCGGGCCGGAAATGCAATTGTGGGAACTGCTCATGGGC
>NZ_JBZVFJ010000325.1:0-1763 GCF_058402725.1 Fundidesulfovibrio sp.
GGCGGAGGGCCTGGAGCTCAAGCGCGAGTTCCTGGACCGCGACGGCAAGCCCCTGGACATGGCGCGCCTGCCTTCGGGGACCCTGGTGGCCGTGAAGGTCTCGGTGCGCTCCACCTCGGGGCCGGTGCGCCACGTGGCCGTGTCGCAGCTCCTGCCGCCGGGGCTCGACGTGCAGAATCCGCGCATCGACACGGCCGACCGCCTGCCCTGGATGGAGAAGATCGCCCCCGTGGGCTACTCGGACTACCGCGCCGACCGTGTGAACGTCTTCCTGGACCTGGAGGGCGGCGAATGGGCGGACATCTACACCCTCTGCCGGGCCGTGATCCCCGGAAGCTACACCCTGCCGCCCGTGCGCGCGGAGGCCATGTACTTCCCCGAGATCGCCGCCCAGACGGATCTTGGCGCGCTGACCGTGGAGGGCGGCCGTTGAGCGCGGAGGCATCCGACGAAGCATCGAGCAAGCGAGCGTCCGGCGGGGCAGGGCCGTCCCGCCGGACGCGTCTCGCCCGCACGGCCCGCACCGCCCGAATGGCCCGCCTCGGGCGGCTCGGGGCGCTTGCCGCGCTTCTGGCCGTCCTGGCCTTCCTGATCCTGGATCAGGCCTTTCCTTTTCCCGTGGAGCGCCTTGCGCCGCCCCCCTCCGTGGAGGTGCGCGACCGCTTCGGGGAGCCCATCCGCCTCTTCCTGGCCCCGGACCACGCCTGGCGCTTCCCCGTGGCCCTGGAGGAGCTTTCGCCGGACTACCTGGCCGCCGTGCTGGCCAGCGAGGACCGCCATTTCTTCCGCCATCCCGGCGTGAATCCCTTCTCCCTGGCCAAGGCCCTGGCCGCCAACGCGGCGGCCGGGCGCGTGGTGCGCGGAGGCTCCACCATCACCATGCAGGTGGCCCGGCTGGCCGAGCCCAAGCGCCGCACGGTCTGGGCCAAGCTCGTGGAGTGCTTCCGGGCGCTCCAACTGGAGCTGCGCTGGTCCAAACGGGAGATCCTGGGCTTCTACGTGAACATGGTCCCCTTCGGTGGCAACCTGGTGGGCGCGGGCGCGGGGAGCCGGTTCCTCTTCGGCAAGGCCCCCGGGCTGGTCTCCCTGGGCGAGGCGGCGCTCCTGGCGGGCATCCCCCGCTCACCCAACGCCTTCAACCCGGTGAAGCACCCCGAGGCGGCCCGGCGCGTGCGCGAGAGCGTGCTCAAGGCCATGGTCCGCCAGGGCGCGGCCCGGCCGGAGCAGGCCGCCCTGGCCTCCACGGCTCCTGTGCCCGCGCGCGTGGCCAGACCGCCCCTGGTGGGGCCGCATCTGGCCCAGATGGCCCTGGCGCGCATGGGCCGCGCCGCGCGCATCGACACCACCCTCGATTCGCGCGCCCAGGAGCTGGCGCGCCAGGCCCTGCGCACGCGCCTGGCGGAGCTGCGCTCCCAGGGCGTGGAGAACGCGGCCGTGGTGGTCGTCGACGTGGCCACGCGCGGCGTGCTGGCCCTGGCCGGTTCGGCCGACTACCTGGACCAGGCGCGCCACGGGGCGCTCAACGCGGCCACGGCCCGGCGCTCGCCCGGCTCGGCGCTCAAGCCCTTCCTCTACGCCCTGGCCTTCCAGGAGGGGCTGGCCGCGCCCCAGACCCTGCTCCTGGACCTGCCCGTGGCCGTGGGCGGCTACGAGCCCAAGAACTACGACGGCCAGTACCGGGGACGCGTGGAGGCGGCCGAGGCCCTCATCCACTCCTACAACGCCCCGGCCGTGCGCCTGCTGGCCGGGACGGGCGTCCCGGC
>NZ_JBZVFJ010000326.1:0-1760 GCF_058402725.1 Fundidesulfovibrio sp.
GCCCGTGGTCTACCTCACGGCCTACGCCGACAAGCAGACCCTGGACCGGGCCAAGATCACCAACCCCTTCGGCTACATCATCAAGCCCTTCGAGGATCGCGAGCTCCAGACCACCATCGAGATGGCCCTCTACAAGTTCGACGCCGAGAGGACCATGCGCCTCTCCGAGCGCTGGCTGGCCACCACCCTGCGCAACCTGGGCGAGGCCGTGGTCACGGCCGGGGCCGACGGGCTCATCCGCTTCCTCAATCCCGTGGCCGAGCGCACCCTGGGTCTGGGCCAGGACGCGGCCCGCGAGCTGTCCCTCCAGGACGCCTTCTGGAGACGCACGCGCCCCATGGACGACGCCGGGCCGGGCAAGCGCCTGCTCCGGGCCGCGGACGGAGGCGAGATGCCGGTGGAGATCCACCTCTCGCCCATCCTCGACGACTGGGGCAAGGACATGGGTTCGGTGCTGGTCTTCCGCGACATCTCCGAACAGGTGCGCAACGAGCGCGAACTGCGCGACTCCCTGGACCGCCTGCGCGTCACCCTGGAGGCCACCGTGGGCGCGCTGGCCGTCACCGCCGAAAAGCGCGACCCCTACACCGCCGGACACCAGCAGCGCGTGGCCGCCCTGGCCTGCGCCATGGCCCAGTCCCTGGGTCTGGACGAGGAGCGCAGCGAAGGCCTGCGGGTGGCGGGGCTTCTGCACGACATCGGCAAGATCTACATCCCCGCCGAGATTCTGGCCAAACCCTCGCGCCTCAACGCCATCGAGATGGGGCTCATCAAGACCCACTCCGAGGTGGGCTTCGACATCCTCAAGGACGTGCCTTTCCCCTGGCCCGTGGCCCGCATGGTGCTCGAACACCACGAGCGCATCAACGGCACCGGCTATCCCGGCGGACTCTCCGAAGGCCAGATCCTGGAGGAATCCAAGATCCTCTCCGTGGCCGACGTGGTGGAGGCCATGAGCTCCCACCGGCCCTACCGCGCCGCCCTGGGCCTGGAGCGCGCCCTGGCCGAGATCCGCAAGAACCGGGGAGTGCTCTACGACCCCGCCTGCGTGGACGCCTGCGTGGACCTGCTGGAATCGGGACGCTTCAGCTTCGAGACCGACCAGAGACTCCCCGCCTGAGCCGTCAGGCCCCAGGCCGTCCCGTCTTCCCGGAGGTCCCGTGATCCCTTCCCCCGAGCACCGCGCCGCCTGGCCCTTTCGCGCCCTGGCCCTGGCCCTCTCCCGGGGCCTGTTGGACGAGGACGACACCGCCGTCCTGTTCTACGACCTCCCCTGGCCTGGACGACCGCCTGGCCGAACTGGACCGCCGCTTCCCCGCCGGGACCCTGCACGCCGCCGCCGTGAAGGCCGCGCCCCTGCGGGCGCTGTTGGCCCGCCTGTGCCGCGCGGGAGCCGGGCTCGAGGCCGCCTCGGGGCCGGAGCTGCATCTTTCCCTGCGCGCCGGGTGCCCCCCGGAGCGCGTAGTCTTCGACTCCCCGGCCAAGACCGTCCCCGAACTGCGCCAGGCCCTGGCCCTGGGCGTGCACCTCAACGCCGACAACTTCCAGGAGCTGGCACGCCTGGACGCCCTGGACCCCGGGAACTCCCCGGCCGCGAGCCTTGGGCTGCGCGTGAACCCCCAGGTGGGCGAGGGAAGCATCGCGGCCACCAGCGTGGCCGGACAGTATTCGAAGTTCGGGGAGCCCCTGGAAAAGCGCGGGGAGATCGTGCGGGCCTTCCAGAGGCGGCCGTGGTTGCGGGGCCTGCACATGCATGTAGG
>NZ_JBZVFJ010000327.1:0-1756 GCF_058402725.1 Fundidesulfovibrio sp.
CTGCCGGAGGACTGCCTCTGGGCCGGGGCTTGGCGCGCGGGCGTGCCGCACGCCGGGATCAGGGCCGTGCACACAGGCGAGGCCCGCGCCGTGCCGGGCGTGCTGGCCGTGCTCACCGGGGCCGACGTGCCCGGGACCAACCGCCAGGGCATCGTGCACAAGGACCAGCCCGTGCTGGCAGCGGACGCCGTGCGCCACGCCGGGGACCCCGTGGCCCTGGTGCTGGCCGGGGACAGGCAGGCTCTGGCCCAGGCCCTGGAGCGCATCCGCGTGGAGTTCGACCCCCTGCCAGGCGTCTTCGACCCCGAAGAGGCCCTCGCGCCGGGCGCATCCCTGGTCCATCCCGGCCGGGAGGGCGGCAATCTCCTGGCCCATGCCCTGGTGGAGAAGGGCGACGCCCCGGGGGCCTTTGCGCAGTGCCATGCGGTGGCGGAGGGCGTCTTCGAGACCCCCATGCAGGAGCACGCCTTCCTGGAGCCGCCCAACGGCGCGGCCCGGCGCACCCGCCACGGCGGCGTGGAGATGGTGGTCTCCACCCAGGCCCCCTTCCGCGACCGCTTCGAGATCGGCCACGCCCTGGGCCTGGACCCCATGAAGGTGCGCGTGCGCGCCCCCTCCCTGGGCGGCGGCTTCGGGGGCAAGGACGGGGCCACGGTGCAGTGCCTTCTGGCCCTGGCCGCCCTGCACGGCGGCGGACGCTGGGTGCGCATGTGCTGGAACCGTGAGGAGACCTTCCTGGCCGGGTACAAGCGCCACGCCGCGCGCATCCGCGTGCGCCTGGGGGCCTCGCGCTCCGGGGCGCTGGAGGCCCTGGAGTGCGTCATGCACTTCGATTCCGGCCCCTACGCCCACCTGGCCGTGGAGATCATGGCCCTGGCCATGGAGCACGCGGGCGGCCCCTACGCCGTCCCGCACACGCGCGTGGAGGGCTTCTGCGCCTACACCAACAACCCCGTGGGCGGGGCCTTCCGGGGGTTCGGCGTTGCCCAGGCCAGCTTCGCCCTGGAGCGGACCCTGGACCTGCTGGCCGCGCGCCTGGGCATGGACCCGGCCGCCCTCCGCCTGAAGAACGCCCTGCGCACGGGCGAGCTGAACTGCGCGGGCGTGGCGATGGAGTCCCCCACGGGGGCGGCCGAGTGCCTGGAGGCCGTGATGGACCATCCCGTCTGGAAGGGCCGGGAGGCCTGGAAGGCGCAGGCCCCGGCCTTCAAGCGCCGGGGCGTGGGCATCGCGGCCTCGTGCAACGCCATGGGCTACGGCCGGGGTCTGCCCGACGCGGCCGCCGCCAAGCTGGAACTCACGCGGGGCGGGACCTTCCGCATCTACAACTCCGTGCCGGACATGGGCCAGGGCAACTCCCTGGCCTTCGTGCGCATGGCCGCCCTGGCCCTGCACCAGCCGCCCTCCGCCTTCGAGGTGGTCCGTCCCGACACGCGCCTGTGCCTGCCCGCCGGGTCCTCCTCGGCCAGCCGCACCACCTACGTCTTCGGCAACGCGCTCCTCAAGGCCTGCGCCGCCATGGGCGAGAAGCTCCAGGCCCGCGCCGCCCTCTTCCTCCTGGCCGACGAGCCGCACCGCCTGATCCTGGCGCCCGGGGCCGTCACGGACCCGGCCAGCGGCCGCAGCGTGCCCCTGGCCCTGGTCGCCTCCATGCTCCAGCGCGACGACCGCATCTGCATCGACCAGTTCGTGTCCCCCGTGGTGGAGAACCCGCCGGACACCGGCCGGGAATTCCGCCTTGGGTTCCCCCCCCTAG
>NZ_JBZVFJ010000328.1:0-1732 GCF_058402725.1 Fundidesulfovibrio sp.
GCGGTTGGTCGCCGTGAGCGCCGCGTTCACGGTCAACGCGCCGTAACGCGCCACCTGAATGGGGCCGTCCAGGGTCGTGACGATCTGGGCCGCCTGGTCGATGGCGACGTCGCCCCGGGAAGCGTACAGTGAGAAGAGCGTGTCGATGTTCAATGCGAGCAGTTGCGACCACCGGGTCCTGGCGGGCGGCTGTTTGATTGCGTAGAGGCTCATGGCGTCTCCTTACAGCCCGAAAGCGGTGAAACCGGAAACACCGGCGAATCCCGCCCCGCCAGCGCCGCCGTAGGCCCCGCCACCGCCCGCGCCGCCTGCGGCCCGCACGGTGGGCGTCCCGGCGAGCGTCCCGCCGTAGAGCAGCCGGGCAAGGCCGCCTCCCGCGCCGGACCAGTCCGAACCGACCGTCGGTCCTGCGTCCGCGTGGACCGTCAGGCCGGGGCCGACGGTGACGTTGCCGGTCACGGCGACCACGACGAGCCCCCCGGGCTTGCTCATGGCGAGCAGCGTCTCGGGCGTGTGGTAGCCGGTCCCGTAGTAGTCGTTTCCGTACCCGCCGCGACACCACCGCCCGCGCTCGCCGTCGCCCGTGCGCGAACCACCCGCGCCGCCCGGCCCTCCTGTCCCCGCGTTCCCGTTACCGGTTGCCGCGCTTTTGGCCTCGCCGCACAGGGAATTGCGCGAGAGGTACGGGCCGGGCGTGATGGCGCAGGAGACAAGCGGGGCCATCTCGATCCAGAACTGCGGATCGCCAAAGTAGATGTTGTTCTGGCGCATCATCGCCAGGAGCCCAGCGAGCGGGAGGTATCGCGACGAGAGGGCGAGGCTTGCCGGTACGGAGCAGTCCGCGTCGGCCGGGTCGAGCTCGCGGTTGGCCCGGGTGTGGTCCATGTGGATCACGCTGGCGGCCCCGGTGACGGTCAGGCTGTCGCAGAGCAAAAACAGCCCGTTGCAGCGCTTGTCCGTGGTGATGGTGGCCCCGTTGAGCGTCAGGTCGCCGAAGCGCGCCACGGTGATGGGACCGTTCTCGATGGCGGGGACCGCGAACGCTCCGGAGAGCGTCGTCTCCGGGCGTTTGTCGTAGAGCGTTTTGAGAAGCGCCAGCTTGTCGCCGACGGCGGCGACGCCCAGGGACGCGCTCCAGGGTTGGACCGGCGCGGCGGCCGCTCCGGCCTTGAGGGAGTAGAGACTCACGGCGTCCTCCTAGAGCGGGGCCACTTCGGCCGTGATGTCGATGCGCTTGCCCGACGCGACGGCCGCCTTGGCGCGCACGCGCAGGGCCTCGCCAGGGGACAGCGTGAGCGGCAGCCCGCCGTTCAGCGAAGCCAGGACGTCCACCCAGGCGGTGGCGCCGTCCGTGCCCGCCCCCGCCGGGGTCTGGACCTCGCCCAGCACGTAGTCCGTGCCCGAAACCTGGCGGGAGAACTGGAGAGTGACGGCCGAGACGCTGTCGCCGACGGCGCGCAGGCGGCCCAGGAGGACGCCCTTGCCGCCTGAACCGGCAGAGGGCGCGGCGTAAAGCGACACGAAAGCCGTGGCGTCGGCGTTGACGAGGGCGCGCGCCGCCGTGACGGCGGGCAGGCCCGGAAAGACAGGGGTGGAACCCATGGTGATCTCCTCCGGCTAGAAGCCGTAATAGTAGTAGTTGTTGGCGAGACAGAGGGCGTCCCCCGCCCCGGACGATCCGGCCGGGGCGTTGGCGGGGTCCTGCCCCACTTCGAGAATCCCGCAGTCGGCC
>NZ_JBZVFJ010000329.1:0-1727 GCF_058402725.1 Fundidesulfovibrio sp.
CCAGAGCGTGCCGTCGGGGCCGCTGGCGACGCGTTGCGCATCGAGTGCCCCACGGGTTCGGGCCGCTTCGTCACGCTCTTCGATGCCGCCCGGGAGATCGGGGAACGCCTCATCGGGCTCTTCACGCGCGACGCCTCGGGCGCAAGGCCCTTCCAGGGCGATGCGCGCCTCTTCCGGGAAGACCCCCACTGGCAGGGCTGCCTGCTCTTCCACGAATACTTCCACGGCGACACGGGCGCGGGTCTGGGCGCCAGCCACCAGACCGGCTGGACCGGCCTTGTGGCCAAGCTCATCCAGCTCTTCCGTGGCACGAGCGCCCGGGACTTCCTGGAGTCGGACAGCGCCGTGGTGTTCGGCCCGGGCGGCGGGCAGGGGGCATGATGCTCCGCCAATCGCCATGCGCTTGACACATTCCGGCGACCGTGCCAGCCTGCCGACATGTCTTTCAAGTTTGTAATGTCATTTGCCCTGTGCGGGCTGCTCGCCCTCGCGCAGGGGTGCGGCCATCCGGCCACGCCGCCCAAGGGCAAGTCTCACGTCATCCTTGCGGCCCACGACACGCCCGAGGCGGACAAGAAACTGGCCGATGCGGTCTGCCCCGCCGACAGCGCCCAGAGCACCATCAACGCCGCCATCGCGAACCTGCCCGCCAGCGGCGGCCAGGTCACGCTTCTGCCGGGAAGCTATACCATCCGCAAGGCGGAGCTCATCCACGAGGGCAAGCCCGTGAGCGGCGGCATACTCATCAACAAGGACAGCGTGCTCCTCCAGGGCTATGGACCTTCCACCTCCCTGCGTCTTGCCGACGCCCAGGACTGCAACGTCATCCGCATCACCGGCGTGAAGGGCGTGACCGTCGAACGGCTTTGCATCGACGCCAACCTCCCGGGCCAGACCGTGCGCAACCGGGCCTTCGAGTCCTGCGGCATCCGCGCGTCGTGGATTCACGAGGCCGACGGGCAGCACTGCGCCGACATCGTGGTGCGCGAATGCACGGTGCGCAACGCCGCGGGGCTGGGCATCATGCTGTGGGGCTCAAACGTCCAGGCCCTCGCCAACGTGCTCTCCGACAACCAGGCCGACGACATCGAGCTGCTGGGCGGCCCCGGGATCATCCGGGGAAACTCCGTGACGAGGTCCGCCGGCGCCGTCGATTCCGTGCTGGGCACCGACGCGGCCGACAACATCCTCATCACCCAGAACACCGTCACCATCTCCGGACAGGGCGTCGCCAGCGTGGGCATCCGCTCCTGGGGCGGCTTCTCACGCCACATCATCACCAACAACATCGTCCGCGTCGAGAAGGGCGGATCGCTGCGCATCGGCATAGACAGCAGGGCCACCGAAACCATCCTCACCGGCAACATCCTGGAATGCCCGCCCGAAGCGCCCTGCATCGTGTCGCTGGGCGACGGCAACATCGTCACCGGAAACATCTTCAGGAACGCCGCGATCGGATACCAGACCTCCCCCGTCTGGAAGGACCAGCCGCGCGAGATGTCCGCTCCCGACGACGCCAGGGGCGTCGTGTTCGACAACAACACCCTCCTGAACTGCACTCTGGACTCGGCGAGCTTCCAGAACCACGGCGTGCCCCTGCATCCGCCTGCCGCCAGCATGGCGGAATCGGCCCGCCCCTGAGCCGGGCGCTCCTTCGAGCACTGCCGTCCCGCCCCCCCCGTGGGGGGCTTCCGGCCGGGGCCTATCGGTACTGGACGCTGACCGCC
>NZ_JBZVFJ010000330.1:0-1726 GCF_058402725.1 Fundidesulfovibrio sp.
GAGAGCTGGAAGAACGCCCGGGCCAGCATGCCGATCTCGTCGTTGGAGCGCATGGAGCGCAGGGCCTCAAGGGCCTGGGGCGCAAAGGGGCGCGCCGATTTGCCTCCGTTTTCGCCCAGGTCCCGGGTCACCACCTGCACGGCCTCTTCGAGCCTGTCCAGGGGTCTCGTAAGGCGGCGCATGGCCAGAAGACCCAGCGGAAGCGCCAGCAGGAGCACCCCCAGGAAGAACGAGCCCAGTGCGAAAAGCGCTTCGTGGAGCGGCGCGAGGGCCTCGGCCGAGGGAATCTGCGCCAGCACGGACCAGCCTGGTTCCTGGAGGAAGCGCGCGCCCGCCACCATGGACACGCCCTGGGAATCCACCGTCTCGGCCGAGCCCTCCAGGCCGTCGGCCGCCTTGTCCAGGAAGGCGTTCCGGCCCTGCTCCACGGCCTTGAGGATGCGGGCCTTGTCCGGGTGCACGATGACGGTGCGCTCCCTGTCCACCACATAGAGGAAGCCCGTCTTGCCGATGCGACGCCGGGGGTATTCGCCCAGGGCGTGCGCCGAAAGCAGGTTGAGCGAGCCGCAGACCACGTATTCCACCCTGCCCTGACGGGAAAACACGGGCCAGGTGAAGGTGATCACGGGCAGATTGGTGCGGGCGGAGATGTAGGGCGCGCCCACCACGCCCGCGTCGCGGGCGACGGTGCTCTGGTAGTATTCGCGGTGGGCGAAGGACTGCCCCACGAGATCGGGATGGGCCGGGTAGTCGGCCACGAAGCGCCCCTGGGCGTCCAGCAGGAAGAACCCGTTCTCGAACTTGGGGAAGAACTCCAGCTGGCGTCTGAAGTAGCGTTCCAGGGCCTCCCGGTCGCCCTGTTCCAGGGCCTCGGTGGGAAGGTTCCCGGCGACGGCCGCCAGGTTCTGCAGATTGTCCCGGATGAAGGCCCGCAACTCCGTGGACACGGACTCGGCGATGGACTCCATGTCCTGGCGCACCAGGCTCAGGACGGCGCTCCGCTGGGTGACGAACACAAAGATGCCCGTGGCCGCGACCACCAGCAGAAGAAGTGCCGTCAGAAGGAATGAGGCTTTGGTGCTGAGTTTCATCTTTGCTAAACCTAGAGTCATTCTTACAATAGATCATGTCCCTCCACCAGGAGAGAAACACGAAGACTTCTGTTTCTTTTTGCCCCGCCCATCTCGCGATACAACCCCTCAGGAGGTTTCATGGCCGCACGCGCCAACCGTCTCGCCGGGGAAATGAGCCCCTACCTGCTCCAGCACGCCCGCAACCCCGTGGACTGGTTTCCCTGGGGGGAGGAGGCCCTCGCCGCCGCCAGGCATCGCGACCTGCCCCTGTTTCTCTCCATCGGCTACTCAACCTGCCACTGGTGCCACGTCATGGAGCGGGAATGTTTCGAGGACGAGGAGGCCGCCGCGCTCCTCAACGCCGTCACCGTGCCCGTGAAGATCGACCGCGAGGAGCGTCCGGACCTGGACGCCGTGTACATGGCCGCCTGCCAGATGATGACCGGCTCCGGCGGCTGGCCCCTGTCTCTCTTCGTGGACCACGAGCTGCGCCCCTTCTTCGCCGCCACCTACATTCCCAAGCGCACGCGCCTGGGCCGCCGGGGACTCATGGACCTGCTCCCTGCCGTCGCCCAGGCCTGGAAGACCAGGCGCGACGACGTGCACCAGGCCGCCATGGGCGTGCGGGACGCCCTGGCAGGTCGCAGCGAGGC
>NZ_JBZVFJ010000331.1:0-1718 GCF_058402725.1 Fundidesulfovibrio sp.
GGGCGCATCCCGGACGTGGAGGTGATCATCATCACCGGCCACGGCAACATCGACAGCGCCGTGGAGGCCATGAAGCTCGGGGCCTACGACTACCTCACCAAGCCCTTCAAGCTCGACGAGGTGGAGATCGTCATCGAGCGGGCCTGGCAGCGGGTGTGCCTGCGCAGGGAGAACCGCAGCCTCAAGCACTCCCAGATGAGCGTGAAGCCCCCGCCGCTGGTGGGCCTCTCCCAGGCCGTGAAGCAGATCCGCTTCCTGGTGGAGAAGGTGGCCCCCACGGAAGTGCCCGTGCTCATCACGGGCGAGTCCGGCGTGGGCAAGGACGTGGTGGCCCACGCCCTGCACACCTCCAGCCGCCGGGGGGACAAGCCGCTGATCATCAAGAACTGCGCGACGCTCCAGAAGGACCTCTCGCGCAGCGAACTCTTCGGGCACTGCCGGGGGGCCTTCACCGGGGCCACCGAGAGCCAGGAAGGGCTCATGACCTTCGCCCACCAGGGCACGCTTTTCCTGGACGAGATCGGCGAACTGCCCCTGGAGGTGCAGGCCTCGCTCCTGCGCGTGCTGGAGAGCAAGACCTACCGCCGTGTGGGCGAGAAGGACGAGCGCCACACCGACATCCGCTGCCTCTTCGCCACCAACCGCAACCTCCAGACCGAGGTGGAGGCCGGGCGCTTCCACGAGGCGCTCTTCCACCGCATCAACGTCTTCAACATCCACATCCCCCGTCTGGCCGAGCGCAAGGAGGACATCCCCCTGCTGGTGGAGCACTTCCTGAGCCGCCTGCGCGCCGGGCAGCCCCCCTGCACCATCACCGAGGGGGCCATGCGCTGCCTCTTGGGCTACGAATGGCCGGGCAACATCCGCGAACTGCGCAACGTCATCGAGCGCGGCATGATCCTGGCCGAGAACGGCCTGATCACCGAGCACGTCCTGCCCCGGGAACTCATCGACAAGGGCGAGGACCAGCCCGGCATCCTCTCCCTGGAGGCCGTGGAGCGCGCCCACATCCGCCGCGTGCTCCAGTACCACAACGGCAACCGCTCCCTGGCGGCCCAGTCCCTGGGCATCAGCCGCAAGACCCTCTACCGCAAGATCCTGGAATACGGGCTGGAACCGGCCTGACGCGAAGCGGCGGGAGGGCTGGGGACGTCGGCGAGCGCGGAGGGCGTGGAGGCGGCGTGTCCGTTGCGTCCCTCCCGGTCCGCCCGGCGGCTCCGGCGGCGCGCGGTCATGCGGGCGGCGTGGCCCCTGGCGGCAGGTTCAGGGCCTGGAGCGCCGGACGCTCCCCGTCGAGCGTGAGCACGTTCAGGCAGGCGTGGTCCTGGCCCAGGCCGAAGAGCCGCTCCAGGGGGATGCCCAGGAGCGTGCACAGGAGCGCCCGGTTGAACCCCGCGTGGGCCACGGCCAGGATGCGCCACGGCCCGGGCCCTGCGGCGCGGGTCATTGCGTCGAGCGCCCGGGCCGCGCGCCGGGCCACGTCCTCGAAACTCTCGCCGCCGGGAGGGCGGAAGCCCGCCATGTCCCGGCCGCGCGCCTCGTGCTGGCCGGGGAAATGCCGCCGCACCTCCGCCACGGTGAGCCCTTCCCACGCGCCAAGGTCGATCTCCGCCAAATCCGGCAGGATCATGATCTCCGCCCCGCCCGGCAGGGCAGAGTGTTCCGCCTGACCCGACCGGGCCGAGTGCTCCGCCCGGTCCGGCAGCGGCTTGCGTTCC
>NZ_JBZVFJ010000332.1:0-1715 GCF_058402725.1 Fundidesulfovibrio sp.
AGCTCTTCGCCGTCCTGCGCCTCAAGACCCGCCCCGGCGGATCGCCACTGGAACACCTCGCCGCCGCCCGGCTCGACGCGGACTACCGCGCCCGGCGAAGCGTCTCCACGGCTTTCACCGACCAGCCCCTCAACGTCACCCTGCACGGCAACCTGGGCGGCTCGCTCCCCAAGCTTCTGCGCAACGTGGACTGCCACTCCATGTTCCACAGCATCGAGTCGCGCCAGCCCTTCATGGACTACCGGCTCATCCTCTTCCTCAACGCCCTGCCCGCCACCTACAAGATCCACGGCGGCTGGACCAAGTTCCTGGCCCGCAAGGCCTTCCAGGGGCGGCTGCCCGACGAGGTGGTCTGGCGCAGGGACAAGATGGGATGGCCCCAGCCCCTCAGGCGCTGGCTGGCCCCCCTCCAGGCCGGACCCATGCGCCCCCCCGTGCTCCAGAGCCCCTACCTCAAGGACCTCCTGGGCGACGCACTGGACAACGCCCTGCTGGACGCCCTCATGCCCAGCTACCGGCTCTCCGCCAGACTCTACAACCTGGCCCGGCACCACGCCCTCTTCCACGAGCTGGCCCCCGCAGCCCTGGCCCAAGGCCGGGACCCCAGGGCCGCCATCGCCTCCGGAGACGCACCATGACCGCACCCCAGACCATCCGCGTGGACCTGCCCTCCTTCCTCGTCGAAACCGGCATGCCCGGTCCGGCCCCCTGCGAGCCCTGGGCGCTCCTGGGGGGGAACCCCGTGTTCCTGCGCCACGAGAGCTTCCATCCCGCGCCCTTTCTGGCCGAACGGGACGGCGTGAAGCTCTGCATCCTGGGCTCCCCCCTGCTGGGCGACGCCATCGACGTGCAAGGCGTGGCCAAGCGACTGCCCCAGGGTCTGGACGACCCGGCCTTCCTGCGCTCCCTGGACGGCGAATTCCTCCTCCTGGCCGCCGACGAGAAGCGCGGCACGCTCACCGCCGTCTCCAGCCGCTTCTGCTCGCCGCCGCTTTTCTACCACCACGACGGCTCCCGCTTCGCCGCCTCCTTCGCCTTCGACGACCTCTGGCGACGCCTGGGCTCGCTTGGGCTGGCCCGCGTGCGCCAGGACACCCTGCACCACCTGCTGGCCTACAAGCGCGTCTTCGGGGAGGGAACCCACGAGGCCGCGACGCGCATCATCCCCCCGGCCGCCGTGCTGCGCTTCGACGGCCAGCGCGTCGCCGTGGAGCGCTACTACCGGCCGGACTACACCCGCAAGACCCAGGCCCCCCTGCACCACTGCGCGGGCCAGCTGGCGGAGCTCATCAAGGCCGCCATCCGCCGCAAGACCAGCGACGGCGCGCGCCCGGCCCTCTTCCTGTCCGGCGGCATGGACACCCGCACCATGCTGGCCGCCTTCGCGGACATGGGCCGCCCGCCCGCCTGCTTCACCATCAACCAGTTCCCCAACCGCGAGGTCCAGGTGGCCCGCAAGCTCGCCGAAACCGTCGGCGCGCCCCACACCTTCCTTCCCTTCTTCCCGGACCACTACCGCTCGGTGTTCGACAAGGCCCTGCGCCTCACCGGGGCGCTCCAGCACCCCATGTGCATGTTCCTGGGCTTCGCGGACCAGGTTTCGCCCCACGCCGACGTGGCCTTCCACGGCCACGGCTTCGACTACTTCTTCCAGGGCATGTACCTGCCCTCCGTCTTCCCCCTGAAGCCCCGGGGGCACACCCTCTACTACCGCG
>NZ_JBZVFJ010000333.1:0-1706 GCF_058402725.1 Fundidesulfovibrio sp.
CGCCCGCGCGGGCGGCCTCGATGGCGGCGTTGAGGGCCAGGAGGTTGGTCTGGTCCGCGATGTCGGAGATCACGTCCAGGATGCGGCTGATGTCGTCGGCCTGTTTGCCCAGGGCGGTCATCTGGGTCTTGAGCTGGTGGGCCTGCTGGTAGACCTGCTTGATGGCCTCCACGGACTGGGCCACGATGCGCGCGCCCTTCTGGGCCTCGGTGCGCGCGGATTCGGCCGATTCGGCGGCCGAGGAGGAGTTGCGGGCCACTTCGAGCACCGTGGCGTTCATCTCCTCCATGGACGTGGCGGTCTCTTCGGTGCGCTGGTTCTGGATTTCCGCGCCCTTGTTCACCTGCTCCACCTGGGCCGAGAGGGCCTCGGAGGCCAGGGCCACCTGACGGGCGATTTCGGCGGAGTCGGTGGCCACCGAGGCCATGGTGGCGAGCAAGCCCGTCACCTTGGCCTCCTGGGCCTGGGCTTCGGCCATGGACTTTTCGGCCTGCGCCTTCTGGACCTCGGCCTCCTGCGTCTTGCGCTGGGCCTCGGCCATCTTCTCCTTGAGCTTGCCCACCATGGTGGAGATGGCCTCCTTGAGGGCCTTGAGCTCGGCGGTGAAGCTGCCCTTGGGCTGGGCGTCCAGCTGTCCCTGGGCCACGGCCCCGGCGAAGTCCTGGATGTTGCTCAGGGGGGCGAGCACGTTCTTGCTCATGGAGACCCAGGCGATGGCGAAGATGGCGCCCAGCACGCCCAGGGTGATGAGCCCGGCGGAGAGCGCGGCGCTGCTGGTCTGTTTGGCGGCGCGGTCCAGGGAGGAGATGATCTCGAAGGCCCCGTGCACCTCGCCCACCTTCCAGCCTTCCTTGGTGCCGCCCAGTGGGTCCTTCGCGCCCTTGGGGTCGCCGTGGCAGTAGAGGCAGTCCGGCGTGAGGCGGATGGCCCGGAAGTATCGGACCTTGTCCGCCTCCTTCACAACCATCTCGTCGAGATTCTTGGTTTCAAGCTCGCGCAGGACCTTGCGTTCGAGCTCGGTGGGCTCGTTCTTGGGGTTGCGCGGCTGCTCCTTGGGCACGCGGAACTGATAGCCCAGTTTGGAGGCGTTCTGCTGGGCCATGTTGATGGCCGTGATCACGGGCACGGCCTCGATGAGCCGGTCCTTGGGGATCTGGTCGAAGGGGCGGATGACGCCCGTCTCGAGCTTCTTGGACATCTCGGTGCGCGCCGCCTCGGCCATGAACACGATCCCGCGCGACTCCTGCAGGATGGCGTCCTCGGCGGACGAGGAGATGGAGCGCACTTCCAGGACGAACATCACCAGCGCCAGGACCAGGGGGCCGGCGAGGGCGATAAGCAGGATCTTCCACTTGATGCTCATGATGGCTCCGGGGAACGGTTGGAACAAATATTTTTTAAACGCTCTATTGGTGTATGAAGCAAGGGAGGGGAACGGTCAAGAGACGCGCACGACAAGCAGACGGATTGTAAGGCCGTCGTAAGGTTGCGCGGAACAAGGCGCAAGGGGGCTGTTCAGCGGGGGGCGTCCAGGGCTTCGCGGAAGGCCCTCGCGGCCACGTCGGCCGAGGCGGACCAGGAGAAGCGCCGGGCCTGCTCCAGGCCCCGGGCGCTCAGGGTGTGGCGCAGGGGTTCGTCTTCGGCCAGGCGGCGCATGGCCCGGGCCATGGCCTCGGGGTCCGAGGGGTCGTCCAGGTAGTGGCAGG
>NZ_JBZVFJ010000334.1:0-1682 GCF_058402725.1 Fundidesulfovibrio sp.
CATGGGCGGCGACGTGTTCCTGGACAGCTCTCGCCCGGGGCGCACGGCCGTGCTGGTGACGGCGCCTGTCTTCGGGGAACGCTCCCGACCGGGCCGCGCGTAGGCCTCGTGAACGCCCCGGAGCCACGGGCGGGCCGCACGGAGGCCTGGGGGCGCTCCCGGCGGGTGAAGAGCATCGCGGGCAGGTTCGCGCGGGGGGTGGAACTCGATTCCGCGGCGTTGCGTCTGGCCGAGGCGGCCCGGAGCTTCGAGCTGGTGGAGCCGGTGAGGGTGCTTTCGCCGGTGTAGGGGGGATCAGAGTGGGGGCGTGAGGTCGTCGGCCCAGGCGCGCAGGAGTTCCCAGAGGTAGTGGCCGTCCAGGCTTTGCAGGGGCAGGGCGGTTTCCAGCAGGCGGGCGTTGGGAGCGAACTTGGCGATCATGGAGGCGAAGGCGTCGCGCTCGCTGAAGCACTGCGCGTTCCAGATGTGCTGGAACCTGCGCCCGCCGCCCGCGTCCACCCTGATGAGCGCGTAGCCCTTTTCGCTTTCCACGTAGGCCCCGATCCATTCCCCGTCGTGTTCGATGCCGATCAGCCGGGCCGTCCCACCGTCTTTCCCGCCGAGCATACGGTTGCGCCTCCTCGCGTACATGCGGCGTGGGGCCGCATCTTCGGGATACCCGAAGGGCTCCGTGCGCCACAACGCGCCCGACTACCGAAAAAATGCGGAGTGGCGGCCCGACCGGGCCGGAGGCGGCCTACCCCAGAACCAGCAGGGCGAGCCCCGCGAAGATGACGACGGACCCGGCGGCGCGCCCGCGCGAGACGCGCTCGTGCAGGAGCAGGCCCCCTGCAAGGGTGGCGAGCAGGATGCCCACGTTGCGCCCGGCCGTCACCAGCACCACGTTGCCCGTGCCCAGGGCCGCCACGATGCACACGTAGGAGAGCGTCATCAGCGCGGACACCAGCAGCACGCCCCGCCTGTTCCCCCGCCACTGCGAGAACATCCCGGCAAGCCCGGGCCGCTTCCACGCGCAATACGCCGTGAGCAGCACGCACAGCACCGCATAGGACACGAACAGGAACTCCACCGCGCCGGGGCCGGGCGTCAGGCTCATGCCGCGGCGGTCCGCAAGGGAATAGCCCGCCGTGCCGAAGGCCGTGAGCACCGAAAGCGTCAGGCCGAGCCAGGTGAGCCGCCCCGTGGCCCTGTCGCGGCTGGCCGCGCCCACGGCCACGGTTCCCGCCGCCACCAGGGCCACACCGGCGGTCTGCAGCGGCCCCGTGGCGTCTCCCGTGAGCCGCCCGGCCAGGAGCATCACCAGCAAGGGGGCCAGGCCCCGGCACACGGGATAGACCACCGAAAGGTCCGCGTGGTCGTAGGCCGCGAACAACAGGACCACGTAGAAGGCCTGCATCACTCCGGACACGGCCGCCCAGCAAAGGACCTCCGGCCCCAGGAAGCCCGGCTCCGCCACGCGCAGCCACGCGAAGGGCACGCCCAGAAAGAGCATGCCCAGCAGGTTGGTCAGCCACGCGAAGGAGAGCTTGTCCCCGGAGGTCTTCGCCAGGGTGTTCCACAGCACATGGAGCACCGCCGAAAGGAGCACCAGCCCGGCGACGGAACCGGTCACCCGGAGGCGTCTCCCGGGGTGTCGGAGGGAAGCGGCCTGCCGGTTCCGGGAACGGCGCCGGGCCGTGCCG
>NZ_JBZVFJ010000335.1:0-1676 GCF_058402725.1 Fundidesulfovibrio sp.
GTGCGCGACCGCGAGAACCAGCTCCACGCGCCCTCGGCCGCGCACTCCTCGCCGCCCCCCCTGGAGACGGACCTGCCCTCCGCGCCCCCGACCCTCAAGGTCTACCGCCAGGCCATGGACAGGCTCTACCTGGAACGCCTGCTGGATGAGTCCGGCGCGAATCCCCGCGAGGCCTGCCGCATCTCCGGGCTTTCGCGCTCCAGGCTCTACGCCCTGCTCAAGGAGCACGGGCTCAGGCTCTCGGGCTGACCCGGCCTCCTCCGGCCGGATTGCCGGGGCGGTAGCCGGAACAGACGCCTGCCGTCTCGAGAGGCGTCGTCCGTCCTCTTTTGAGTGCTCGCAAAGCAGCGGCGTCCTGCCTGGACCTGCCGTCAACCGGGTCGCAGCCGTCCCGACGGAGCGCGCGTCCCCGGCGTCGCGCCCGCGCCCTCAGCCCCCCGCCAGTTCCCGATAGAGCGCCAGCACGGCCGTCTCCATCAGCTGGGGAGCGAAGCGCTCCGTCGCCGCCCGGGCGGCGCCCCGGGACAGGCGGGAGCGCAGGGGTTCCTCCCCGGCCTGCAGGATGGCCCCTGCCAGGGCGGCCGGGTCGCCGGGCGCCACGGTGAGCCCCGTCGCCCCGTGCTCGTTCACCCACGGAACGCCGGAACCCGGGATGCGCGTGGACACCACAGGGCAGCCGCAGGCCATGGCCTCGAGTTGCACCATGCCGAACATCTCCGCCCGGGTGGTGGAGGGCAGGCAGAACACGCGGAAGAAGCGGTAGTGCGCCGAAAGCTCCTCCTGGGGCACGCGGCCGAGCAGGAAGGCCCGGTCTTCCAGGCCCCGCTCGCGGATGCGCGCCCGCAGCGCCTCCTCCATGGGCCCCGATCCCCCGATGAGCGCCGCCCACTCGGGCGGCAGGAGCGCCAGGGCGTCCACCAGCACGTCGAATCCCTTGTAGGAGGCCAGCCGTCCCAGGGCGAACACGGCCTTGCGCCCGGTGAAGCGCCGCTCCAGGCGCTCCAGGGCCGCGCGGTCCGTGCGCTCCGGGGCGAAGGGGGCCGGGTCCAGCCCGAAGGGAATCACCACCGACTTGCCCCGGAACGCCTCTGCGTACTCGGAAGCCTCCACATGGGCGGGCGTGGCCCCGATCACGGCGTCGGCCCGCCGGGCCAGCCAGTTGCCCAGCAGAACGCGGTAGACCACGTTGAGGGCGCGCTGGCGGATCACGTCGGAGTGCCACTGCAGCGCCACGCGCGCGCGGGGCTTCACCCAGCGCAGGGCCAGGGCGGCCATGGGGTTGGGGCAGTGCACGTGGAGGATGTCGTAATCCGGGGCCAGGCGTGAGAGCAGCTTCGCGTAGTCCCGGGACATGGGCGTGGAGGCCGCCACGATGGGCGCGCAGGCGCGGCGCACCGTGTAGCCGTTCCAGAGTTCCACCCCGCCGGGGCCTTTGGGGTCGAAGCAGAGCACGTCGCTCTGCACGCCCCGGCGCGTGAGGCCCTCGGCCAGTTGGAAGGTGACGGTCTCGATGCCCCCTTCCACGGGAGGGTAGAACTTGCCCAGGTGCAGAACCCGCATCAGAGGGCTCCCCGCACGCCCGGAGCCGTCCGGCTGCCGCGATCCTCCGAGGCGATCCCCGCTCCCCGGCCTGCCTTCACGTGCGCCCCCCAAGACGTTCCAGGGTGGCCACCATG
>NZ_JBZVFJ010000336.1:0-1671 GCF_058402725.1 Fundidesulfovibrio sp.
CCAAGGACCCCCTCGAACTCGACGACCTCATCGCCTTCAAGGCCCTCACCCCGGAGCTGGGCGAGCTGCTCAAGGGCATCGTGACGGCCAGGCTGAACATCCTCATCTCCGGCGGCACCGGCTCGGGCAAGACCACCATGCTCAACTGCCTCTCGCGCTTCATCCCCGAGCACGAGCGCATCGTCACCGTGGAGGACGCCGCCGAGCTGCAGCTCAAGCAGGAGCACGTGGTGCGCCTGGAGACCCGCCCCGCCAACATCGAGGGGCGCGGCGAGATCACCCAGCGCGACCTCGTGAAGAACTGCCTGCGCATGCGCCCCGACCGCATCATCATCGGCGAGGTGCGCGGCGGCGAGGCCCTGGACATGCTCCAGGCCATGAACACCGGCCACGACGGCTCCCTGGCCACCATCCACGCCAACACCCCCCGCGACGCCCTCATGCGCCTGGAGACCATGGTGGCCATGGCCGGGCTGAACATCTCGAGCCTCTCGCTCAAGCGCTACGTCAGCTCCGCCATCGACGTGATCATCCAGATCGCCCGGCTCTCCGACGGCAGCCGCAAGATGATCTCCTTCCAGGAGCTCACCGGCATGGAAGGCGAGATCATCACCATGCAGGAGATCTTCGCCTTCGAGCAGAAGGGCCTGAACGCCGAGGGCAAGGTGCGCGGACAGTTCCTCTCGCGCGGCATCCGCCCCAAATTCTCCGAGAGGCTGGCCGCCAAGGGCATCAACCTGCCCGGCAACCTCTTCGCGCCCCGGGTGCTCCTGGAGATGTGAGGCCGTGCCGCCGCTGCCCGTCACACTGGCCGTTGCGGTGGCCTGCGTCTACCTGGGGGTGCTGGTGCTGGTGCTCTTCGGGCGCGACAGCGCCCGGCGCCGCGAACGCACCCTCAAGCGCCTGGAGGCCCTGGAGGAGCGCCCCGACGTGGAGGCCCCGGCCATCCTCGTCAAGAAGCAGCGCCTGAGCGAGGTGCAGTGGCTCGACCAGGGGCTGGCCCGCCTGGGCTGGACCGGGCGCATGGCCCGCAAGCTGGCCCAGGCGAGGGTGAACGCGCCGCTCTCGGTGTTCGTGCTCCTTTCGCTGACCATCGCCGTGCTGGGCGCGGCCCTGGGCGGACTCCTCTTCGAGGGGGTGCTCGTGCCCGCGCTCTTCGGCGCGGCCCTGGGCTGGCTGCCCTCGTGGTGGATCAACCGGCGCATCCGGCTGCGCAACGCCCGCTTCGAGGAGCAACTCCCCGACGCCCTGGACCTGGTGTCGCGCGCCCTCAAGGCCGGGCACACCTTCCCCACGGGCCTGACCATGGTCCAGCAGGAGTTCGAGAACCCCATCGGCGAGGAGTTCGGCAAAACCCTGGAGGAGATCAACTTCGGCGGCAGCGTCCAGGAGTCCCTGGACAACCTCTCCCAGCGCGTGAACAGCCCGGACCTGATGTTCTTCGTGGTTTCGGTGAAGATCCAGAGCGAGACGGGCGGCAACCTGGCCGAGATCGTGGAGAACATCTCCCGGCTCATCCGCGAGCGCTTCAAGCTGCGCGGCCGGGTGAACGTGCTTTCGGCCGAGGGGCGCTTCGCGGCCTGGATCCTCTGCTGCATGCCCCCGGGCATCGCCCTGGTGATCAACCTGATCAACCCGGGCTACATGGGGGCGCTTCTGGAGCCGGGCCTG
>NZ_JBZVFJ010000337.1:0-1656 GCF_058402725.1 Fundidesulfovibrio sp.
CTCGCGCCTGTCCCAGCCGTCCTGATCGGCCAGGATCATCCCCACCAGGTGATGCTGAAGACGCGCGGGATGTCCATGGTGGAACGGCTCCTCGCGGGTGATGCTGAACCCGCTACGGCACGGGCTGACGCCGGGGGGGGCGTCAAGCGGCGGCGGCGCGCATGCCTTTGCATCGCCGCCGCGTGTCTCTCCCGGTGCTCAGCCCTTGGCCCCGCAGCACTTTTTGTGTTTCTTCCCGCTGCCGCAGGGGCAGGGGTCGTTGCGGCCCACCTTGGGCGCGGCGCGCTTCTTGGGCTGGGGCTTCTTCTCCGCGCCGTCCTGCGCGCCCTGGTATTGCAGGTCGCCCGCCTTCTCCTTGTGCTGGAACTCCTCCTCGCGCACCTCGGCGCGGATCTGCAGGCGCGAGAGGTGGCGCACCGTGGTGTCCGCGATCATGCCCAGGAGCCCCTGGAACAGCTCGAAGCCTTCGCGCTTGTACTCCTGCTTGGGGTCTTTCTGGCCGTAGCCGCGCAGGCCGATGCCGCCGCGCAGGTGGTCCATGTTCAGCAGGTGTTCCTTCCAGTGTTTGTCCAGGGCCTCCAGCAGGAAATAACGCAGGATTTCCCCGTAATGGTCCGGCGCGGCGGCCCTGAGCGACTCGAAGCGCTCCACCACGGCCTGGCGCAGCGCCTCCTTGGTGAACGCGCCCTGGGCCGGGTCCCAGCGCAGGTTGAAGGTCTCCTCCATGCGCGCGGCCACGATCTCCAGATCCTCCTCGGAGGGGCCCTGCTTGGCCAGCTCCAGGGGGGCGCAGATGTCGTCGATCATCTCGTCCACGAAGTCCAGGAGCACCTCTTCGGGGGCCTCGGTCTCCATGTAGTGGCGGCGGCGGGAGTAGATCACCTCACGCTGCTGGTTCATCACGTTGTCGAAGTCCAGCAGCTGCTTGCGGATCTCGAAGTTGTGGCCTTCCACGCGCTTCTGGGCGTTCTCGATGGCCTTGGAGACCATGCGGTTCTCGATGGCTTCGCCCTCCTGCATGCCCAACTTCTCCATGATGCCCTTGAGGCGGTCGGAGCCGAAGAGGCGCATGAGGTCGTCGTCCAGGGCCAGGTAGAAGCGCGAGGCGCCCTGGTCGCCCTGGCGGCCGGAGCGGCCGCGCAGCTGGTTGTCGATGCGCCGCGACTCGTGGCGCTCCGTGCCCAGGATGAACAGGCCGCCCAGGTCCTTGACGCCCTCGCCAAGCTTGATGTCCGTGCCGCGTCCGGCCATGTTGGTGGCGATGGTCACGCGGCCCTTGTGGCCCGCCTCGGCCACGATCTGGGCCTCGCGCTCGTGCTGCTTGGCGTTGAGCACGTCGTGGGGCACGCCCGCCTTCTTGAGCATCTGGGAGAGCATCTCCGACTTCTCGATGGAGATGGTGCCCACCAGCACGGGCTGTCCCTTCTTGTGCAGGTCGCGCAGGTCGTTCACGATGGCCGCGAACTTCTCCTGCTGGGTCTTGTAGATGATGTCGGGATGGTCCAGGCGCACCATGGGCCTGTGGGTGGGGATCACCGCCACCTCCAGCCCGTAGATCTGGCGGAACTCCACGGCCTCGGTGTCGGCGGTGCCGGTCATGCCGGGCTGTCCCTTCTTGTGCAGGTCGCGCAGGTCGTTCACGATGGCCGCGAACTT
>NZ_JBZVFJ010000338.1:0-1637 GCF_058402725.1 Fundidesulfovibrio sp.
CAGCCCGGCCAGGTTCACCTGCCCGGTCACGCGCGCGCCCAGGCCCTCCAGCACCAGGTTGGCGGCCTCCACGGCCCCGTCGCCGTGCACCATCAGGTCTGTGGAAAAGAGCACGCGCGCCTGCGCGCCGGGCAGCGCGCCGGGCGCGGCCAGCCACCCCGCCGCCTGGGCCTTGTGCACGTGGAGCCGGGAGCCCTCCTCGGAATAGCTGGCCACGCCCTTGGCGTGGAACTCGCCCGCCAGATCCAGGTGTCCGGCCTCGGCCGAGAAGGACACGGAAAACTTGAAGGGCCGCGACGCGGTGGTGAGCAGGTTGAGCCCGCGCACCGTGAAGCTCGCGCCCGTGGAGCGGTCGGAGAAGTGGAGGGTCCCCTCCTCCAGGCGCAGGCCCCGGGGCAGGCCCGGCCCCCGCCTGCCCGGCGAGCGGTCCGCCGCCTCCAGCCCTGGAAGCGCCCAGTTGGGACGGCCCTCCTCGTCGCGCTCCAGGCGCAACTCGGGAGAGGCCAGCGAGACCGACTCCACCGCCACCCTGCCCACCAGCAGGGCCGGGATGTCCAGGCCCACGGCCATCTCCCCGGCGGTGAGCAGCGGCTCCGGGCCGAAGGAGGGCTCGCCCGCCACCTCCACCGAGCCCGCGCGAAGGCCAAGCCAGGGGACCATGGTCAGGCGCACGTCGCCGCCCACGCGCACCGAGCGGCCCAGGGCCTCGGTCATGGCCTCCTCGGCGGCGCGACGCAGGGTCTCGCGGCCCACCAGCCGCGTGGCCGCCAGGGGCAGGAGCCAGGCCAGCACGGCCAGCAGCGCCAGCGCGGCCGCGAGGGCGCGCCATGTGAGGAGGCGCGCGACGCCTGGGCGTTTCGAGGTGGGTGGGTTCATGGCTGCCCGCCGGGGCGCGCGGCCCCGTGCATGGTGAATCTAGACCGTTCCCCGGCGCTGTTCAAGTGCCGCGCGGCCACGGGCGGGAGCACCGGCGCTCACCCAAGCCCCATGAGGGCCGTGACGGCCTCCATGTCCAGGGCGGCCTCCACCGTGTCGGCCAGACGCTCCAGGGCGGCCTCCACGCCGCCCTGCGCCTCGCGGAACCCCGTGCGCTCCACGGGGGGGAGCCCCTTTCGGGCGCGCAGGGCGTCCAGCCACCAGCCCCGGAAGCCGGGGGCGTCGAAGAGCCCGTGCAGGTAGGCGCCCCACACGCGCCCGGGCTCACCCCAGGCCACGGCCCCGCCGCCCTCTTCGCAAGCGGCCAACGCCACGGCCCCAGGACCGCCCCGCGTGACGCCGTGGTGGATCTCGTAGCCTTCCATGACGTGTCCCGAGGCCAGATGCCGCGCCCGGGTCTGACGCAGGGTCTTGCATGGCAGAAGCTCCGTGGCCAGGTCCAGAAGCCCCAGGCCCGGCGCGCGCCCCAGGCCCGATTCCAGGCCCGTGGGATCGCTCAGTTCGCGCCCGAGCATCTGGAGCCCCGCGCACACGCCCAGGATCTCCGCGCCTTCAGCGGCCAGGGCGGCCAGGGCGTCGGCCAGGCCCCGGGCGCGCAGGTCCGCCAGGTCGGCCAGAGTGTTCTTGCTGCCGGGCAGGATCACGGCGTCGGGGCGTCCCAGGTCGGCCACGCGACGCACCACCCGCAGCCCCGCGTCGGG
>NZ_JBZVFJ010000339.1:0-1632 GCF_058402725.1 Fundidesulfovibrio sp.
GCTCCTTACGCCTGGGCGGCCCGTTCCATGGCCTGCCGGACGATCTTGTCGTATTCCTCGCAGTACTCGGGCATCTGCCGGTCCACGAAGATCCCTCGTTCGATGAGTTCGGGATTGTCCTGGAGCTCGGGCGACCCCACGGGCACGGTGATCTCCTTGTAGCGGCGCATCATCTCCACCGCGCCGCCCTCCTTGTTCTTGCGCCCGAAATAGGTGGGGCACTGGCTGAAGATCTCCACCACGGAGAATCCCTTGTGGCTGATGGCCCGGGCCAGGATCTTGGACATCTCGCGCACGTGGTAGGTGGTGGTGCGCGCCACGAAGGTGGCCCCGGCGGCGCGGGCCAGTTCGGCCACGTCGAACATGGGGTCGATGGTGCCGCCGGGGGCCGTGGTGGCCTTGAGCCCCGGGCCGGTGAGGGGCGAGAACTGCCCGCCGGTCATGCCGTAGATGCGGTTGTTCATCACGATGGCGGTGATGTCGATGTTGCGCCGTGCGGCGTGGATGAAGTGGTTGCCGCCGATGGCCAGGGCGTCGCCGTCGCCCATGGGCACGATGAGCTTCAATTCGGGGCGCGAGAGTTTCACGCCCGTGGCGAAGGCCAGGGCGCGCCCGTGCAGGGTGTGCAGGGTGTGGAAGTCCACATAGCCCGAGATGCGCGACGAGCAGCCGATGCCCGAGACCATGACGATGTCGTTCTTGGGGATGCCCAGCCCGTCCACGGCGCGCAGAAGCCCGCCCAGAACGATGCCGTGGCCGCAGCCCGGACACCAGATGTGCGGGAAGAACCGGGAGCGGATGTAATCCTTGACGGCCACGTCAGACCCCCTTTCCCTGGATGAGGCGCATGAGGTTCATGATGTCCTCGGGCGCGATGAACACGCCGTCGTAGCGGTTGACCAGGAAGACCCGGTCGGGGTGGTCCACGGCGATCTTCACCTGGTCCACCACCTGGCCGAGGTTCATCTCCACCACGATCACGCAGCGCGCCCGGGCGCAGGCCTCGCGCACGGCTTCCTGGGGGAAGGGCCAGAGGGTCTGGAGTTCCAGCAGGCCGAAGCGTTCGCAGAAGAGGAGGCGCTCCTCCACCACCTGGCGCACGGTGCGCGCCGAGGAGCCGTAGGAGACGAACACGTACTCGGCGTCTTCCAGGAAGAAGCCCTTGGTCTTGCAGATCTGGGCGGTGTTGGTCTCGATCTTGTCCACGAGGTGGCGCATGAGGTCGCGCACGATGCGGGGGTTGTCGGTGGGGAAGCCCCACATGTCGTGGAAGAGGCCGGTGACGTTGTAGCGGTGCACGCCCCCGAAGTCGGACATGGGGAGGCGTCCGTCCTCGCGGGGCAGGTAGGGGTGGTAGTTCACGCCCTCCTTCACCTGGGTGCGCAGGCGCTCCGTCAGGGGCAGCTCGCCGGCCTCGGGCAGCAGGAGCTTCTCGCGCATGTGGCCCACCACCTCGTCGAAGAGCAGGATCACGGGCGTGCGGTAGGTTTCGGCCATGTTGAAGGCCTCCACCGTCATGGCGAACACTTCCTGGTGGTTGGAGGCCGTGAGGCAGATGACGGCGTGGTCGCCGTGGGTGCCCCAGCGGGCCTGGTTCACGTCGCCCTGGCTCACGTGGGTGGGGACGCCCGT
>NZ_JBZVFJ010000340.1:0-1614 GCF_058402725.1 Fundidesulfovibrio sp.
CTGTTCTGCTCCAGGGCGGCGTCCACGGCCGTGGTGAGCTGCTCCATGGAGCAGGGCTGCTCAACCTGGAGAAGGACCTCCTGCGCAACACGCTCCTGGGCAGCGTGAGCGTGATCGTGGAGATCCTTTCCATGGTCAATCCCCAGGCGTTCGGCCGCTCCGACCGCATCCGGCGGCTGGTGACGGGGCTGGCCAGGGAGATGAAGCTGCCCGGGGCCAGCAAGTACGAGCTGGCGGCGCTGCTCTCCCAGCTCGGCTGCGTCACCGTGCCGCACGAAATCCTCGTCAAGCGCTACTCCGGCCTCCAGCTGGACCCCGAGGAGCAGCACGCCTTCGACCTGGGCATCCGCACGGCCTCGACGCTCATCAAGAAGATTCCCCGCATGGAGGAGGTGGCCGACATCATCCTCTGCCAGCTGGACTCCCCCGAGCCGGGCATCGAGGGCACCCTGGGCGCGCGCCTGCTGCTCCTGGCCCTGGACTACGACGACCTGCTCCTGGCCGGAAAAACCCAGCAACAGGCCCTGGACGCACTGCGCGAGCGCCCCACGCGCTACGGCGCGCCGCTCCTGGCCGCGCTGGAGGCCCTGGTGGACGGGGAGGACTGCCGCCAGATCCGCGACGTGCGCCTGCCGGGTCTGGCCCCGGGCATGATCCTGGCCGCGGACATGCGCGCCGTGGACGGCACGCTCATGCTCTCGCGCGGGCTGGCCATCACGGAATTCATCCTGGAGCGCCTGCACTCGCTCTCGGCCATCGTGCCCATCCACGAACCCATCCGGGTCTACGAGGGCCAGAGCAGGGTCTGCCCGCCCCCGGCCGGGGTGCGCTGAACCAGACGAAGCCCGTCCGGGCCGGAGCGCGGACGGGCTTTCCTTCCGAAAGTTCCCGGCAAGAAGGCGTTATCCCTTGCGCCTGGCCTCCACGCCCGCCAGCTTCTCCCAGTGGCGGATCAGCGCGCCGTGGTCGGCGTCGCCCAGGCCCGAGGCCATGAGCCCCTGCATCACCTCCAGAAGCTGCGCCGTGAGCGGCAAGGGCACATTGAGCGCGTGGGAGGTCTCCAGCACGTTGCCCAGGTCCTTGGCGTGCAGGCGGATGCGGAAGCCAGGGTCGAACTTGCCGTCCATCACCAGGGGGGCCTTGGCGTCGAAGACCGTGCTCCCGGCCAGCCCGGCGCGGATGGCCTTGTGCACCACGTCGGGGCCCACCCCGGCCTTGGCCGCCAGCACCAGGGCCTCGGACATGGCCGCGATGTTGCCCGCCACCATGATCTGGTTGGCCAGCTTGGCCACGTTGCCCGCGCCCACCTCGCCCACGTGGGTCACGGTGGCGGCCATGGTCTGGAGCACGGGCAGGCAGCGCTCGAAATCGGCCTGGGCGCCGCCGGCCATCACGGCCCGGGTCCCTTCCACGGCCTTGGGTTCGCCGCCGCTCACGGGGGCGTCCACCATGCCCACGCCCCTGGCGGCCAGCTCGGCGGCGATCTCGCGGGCGGCCAGGGGCGCGATGGAACTCATGTCCGCCAGCACCAGGCCCGCAGCCGCGCCCTCGGCCACGCCCCCCGGCCCCAGGGCCACCTGGCGCACCTCGGGGGAGTTGGGCAGCATGGTGACC
>NZ_JBZVFJ010000341.1:0-1613 GCF_058402725.1 Fundidesulfovibrio sp.
TTGGCGCATCCTGACGGGGTTCGGCTGGGGCGCGTTTCCTGAGGTCCTTGTCCGCCACGCCCCGTCCGCATCCGGGCCGTTGTTTGGTGTGGTCCAGTACGGCGTCACGGTCTGGGAGGGACTCCGTGAACCCTATTTCCAACTGGCGAACCAGTATGCCGAGGCGGTTTTGGCCCTTGGCATCTGGGGCCTGGGTCTGCTGGCATGGATTGCCTGGACTATGGCCGGCGTCCCCGAAACGCGCAGGATGCACATGTTTCCCGGCTGGTTGGCCCTGACGCTGCTGTGGTCCATGTGGTTTGAGACTCCGGCCGTGCTCGGGTTCATCGCCCTCGGCGCAGGGTGCATGACCTGGCCCCGAGGGAGCGCAAGGCCGCCGCGCCGGGCCAATGCGCTGGCGATAGCCGCACTCGCTGCTGCAGCGCTGCTGCAGGGGGCAGGATTTCGGGAGGCAGTGGAGGACATTCAGGCCTTCGAGGAGGAGAAACGCCTGATCCGTTCGGGCGTCCATGCCGGCCCCAGCAAAGTGTGCGACCTGGCCTATCCCGCCGGGCTCAAGGGCGACCTGCGGGAGGCGGCGCTGTTGCGCGTGGCGACCGGGGACATCCAGAAAGACCCCATCTATGCCCTGGCGTTTCTGGGCCGCCTGTGCCGGGCGCAGAAGCGCATGGCCCGGGGGGCGTCCAGCGCGGCCTTGGCCGAGGCCTGCCTGCGGGCCCAGGCGTGCCTGGCCTACGCCCTGCCCGACTCCTCTTACGACTCGGCGCGGGCCTGGTTTCTGGCCAGCTACGATGCGACGGCCCTGCGCATGCTCGAACTGGCTCCGCGTCGCACGGACCTTGCCGTGCCTTTCCTGGCCTGGGCCGTGCACCACGCCCTGGCCGCCGCCCAACGCGTGACGGAAGCTCTTCTCCGGCTCAATCCGATGGATCCCGTGGGATGCGTGTTCAGGTCTTTCTTCCTGGCGGAGCGGCCCGACCCGGAATCACGGAGGGAAGCCCTCCGACTGGTGATCCTGGCGCGGCAACACGGCCTGGCCCGGATCATCGATCTGGATCAGGACTACGACCGGTCGCTCCAGGCCCCCTGAGCGGATCGCCCAGCATTTCCAGAAGCTCAGATGCTTCCGGCTGGTCAGACCCCAGTTCCAGAACCCTGAGCACCGCCTCCCGGGCCGCCTCCGGCTCCTGGCTGGCCGCGAGGGCCCGAGCCAGGGACAACAGGACCGTCGGGTCGTCCGGGGCAAGCTGCAGGCTCTTGCGCAGCAGGCGCGCGGCGGCCCGGGCCTTGCCCCCTTGCAGGAGCGCCCGTCCCAGGTTGGCGAAGGCTTTGGGGTAGTCGAAGTCGGCCTGTGCAAGACGCCGACAGGGCGAAGTCCGCCAGACGCCCCGGGAGGCGGCGGCGCCGTTTCGGAGAAAAAGGTTCGCATCCTCCGTGGTGGCCAGGCCTGCGGCCCAGAAGTCCTCGGCCCTGGCCAGGACGAGTTCGTTGCCCGGGAGATCGCGGACCGCTTCGCCGGGGCAGAGGTAGACGGCGAAGGCCGTCGGGTCCAGCAGAAGCCAGCGACGGCCGTCCCACACTTCGACGAAGCCATGCCCGTTGGGCACTGCCAG
>NZ_JBZVFJ010000342.1:0-1598 GCF_058402725.1 Fundidesulfovibrio sp.
AAGACCTCGGGGGTCTCGTCCGCGCCGGCGTTGTCCAGGGCCAGCAGACAGGCCCCGTCCGGCAGGGAGTCCGCCGTCGAGGCCAGGGCGCGGTCCGCCTCCGGGGCCTTGTTGCAGGTGTAGAGGCACACCGCCGTGCGCCCCGGGGGCGGCTCGCCGGGCAGGTCCAGGCCCTCCTGCACGTCGTGCAGGGCCAGGGCCAGGGAGGCGTGCCAGGGGGCCTGGGCCAGGGTCTTGCGCCACTGGGTCAGGGCCTCCTCACGCAGGCCCTGGCCCAGCAGGCAGCGGCCCAGCCGGAAGCGCGAGGCGCGCAGGGCCAGCGCGGGCCGGTAGAGTGCGGCGGCCCGGGCGTGGTCCCCCCGCAGGAAGGCCAGGTCGGCGGCGCAGCGCGCGCCGAGCTGCTCCAGGCCCGGGGGCCAGGGTGCGCGCAGGGCCTCCTCGGCCGCGTCCAGGCGGCCCAGTGAGCAGGCCAGCTCCAGGAGGTTGCGCCGCCAGAGCAGGTTGCCCGGTTCGGCGCGCAGCCGCGCCCGCAGGCCCTCAAGGAGTTCCCGGCCCAGGCCCCGGCCGGCCAGGGCGGCCAGGGGGTCGTCTGCCGGGGGCTGGCCCCAGGCCCGGCGCACGGCCCCGGCAAGGGCGCGCAGGTGGGGGGGCAGGAAGGGGATGCGGCCGTCCAGTTCCAGCATGAACCCGGCGGCCGCGCCGTCCAGGGGGGCCTCCTCCCAGGCGGCCAGGGCCAGGTCCAGGCCCAGGCGGACGCTCTCGGGCCGGGCCAGGGCCTGGCGCGCCAGACCGCCCAGGCGGCGCTGCCCGCAGCTGGCCGCCAGGAGCCCGGTCCGGACCTCCCGGGGCATGGAGCGCCAGAAGGCGGAGGGTTCAGGCGCGTTCACGGCGCGCTCCCTGCCAGGCGTCCAGGAAGAGGGCGGCCCCGCGCGCCAACCCCCAGGCGTCGCGCGCCTCGCGCGCGGCGTTCTCGGCCAGGCTCCGGCGCAGGGCCGGAGCGGCCAGGAGGGTTTCCAGGGCGCTGGCCCAGGCCGCAGGGTCCTGCCCGGCCTTGAGCCCGGTGACGCCGTGGCGCACTCGTGAATAGGGGGGCAGGTCGGCGTAGATCCCGGCCGCTCCGGCGGCGGCGTACTCGAGCCACTTCACGGCGCTCTTGCAGCGGTTGAAGGGGTTGTCGGCCAGGGGAGCCAGGGCGATGTCCGGCCGGGCCTCGCGCAGCGCCCGGGCGTAGGCGGCGTAGCCGTCCTGGAAGGGCAGCTCCTGGCCCTCGAAGCCCCGGGGGGCGCAGCCCATGAACACGAACTCCACGCCGTCGCCGTGGCGCTCGCCGGCCTGCTCCAGGGCCGGGATCACCAGCGCCAGGTCCTCCCGGTGGGTGGGCGACCCGGCGTAGAGCACCCGCACGGGGCCCGTCCGGGGCGGCGCCGGGGCGTCCCAGAGAGTCTCGGGCAGGAAGTTGGGGACCACGGCCACGCGCCTGGCCAGGGGCGCGAGGATGCGGCGCAGCTCCGGGGTGGTGGTCACGGTCAGGTCGGCCTTGGAGAGCAGGCGGCGCACGTGGGGGGCGATGCGCTCCAGGGCCTCGCGCATGGGGTGGT
>NZ_JBZVFJ010000343.1:0-1570 GCF_058402725.1 Fundidesulfovibrio sp.
GTGGTCGGGGGTGGCGAGAGCACGCTCGCGGACCCGCTCGGTCGCCGCCGCGGACTCATCAGCAGACCACCCATCGACCCTGAGGTGCCCAGCGCCCCGCCGGTGGCGATCGTGCGCGCGAACGGGTCCCGCGCGGCCAGGTGTCCCTTGAACCACTCCTCCAGGCGTGCCGGCGTCCACAGCGACGGCGCCAGCGAGTCGGACAGCAGCGTCGCCAACACCGGCTCCTGCGAGCAGAGGCCAGAGAGAAAAGAGAAGGAAGTGCGGAAGGATAAAGAAGGATGGAACGAGAGGCTCGAGCAAGGAGAGCGAACACGACAGGGTCGTCGTCACGAACCTCGGAGACGAGGATGGTCCCGGATCCGGGCGTGGGACTCGAGACGATGGACGGAGACGGAAGGGGCGAGAGCGCGCCGGGCGCCGTGGGCGTGACGGCGAGTGCCGTGCCCTGCAGCAGGAAGCCCAGACCGTTGATGAACTCGGGCGAGAACGTGCCGTCGGGCCGCGTGAAGGCCTCCCGCGTCACACTGCGACGGAGGAAGCGCGGGAACGCGTCCGCGAACCACTCGACTCGCGACCAGCCTTCGCTGGTGCGTCCCGCCACACCGCCGGGCGAACCAGCAGGCGCGGACGAGGACGACGAAGACGGCGGCATCACGGCTGGCGCGCCCGGCGAGGACGGCGAGGACGTGCGCGTGTGGTGGTAGGCTCCGGGGGATGGCGAGGAGGTGAGGAGGGGCCGCGTGAGTGGAGACGCCGTGGCGGACCCTTCGGACGGACGCGGACTGCCGATCGGGGCGAGGAAGGCGTCCCCTGCGTCGAGGCTCTCGAGGGAGGCGAGGGCCGCGGGGGAGCGTGCACCCCGGGTTGCGGGCGACATGGGCGCGGAGGCGGAGGAGGAGAGGAAGCCCCGCGAGGCCGCGACCTCCTCGGCGGACGGGAAGTGGATGTTGATGAGGTTCGAGTTGCGGGCCGGCTGCGGGCGCGGAGGCCGCTGGTACGACTGCAGCAGCAGGAAGAGGGCGAACGGCAACACGGGCGCCTCCTCCCCGACTCCGTCGCCGGCCACGGGGGCGGAGGACGAGAAGCCCCGGAAGAGCAGCCAGAAGAGGTCGAAGCAGTGTGCCGCGATCTCGCCGCTCCAACGGAGACGACGCGTCGCAAGACCGACCCACGCCGCCCGCCTGCGAGGGACGCACGAACAAGCGCGCACGAACGCGACGAAGAAAACACAATTGATGAGGCCGTGTGCGTCCTTGCGCCGAGGCACCGCGGTGGGGGTCGCGCGAGGGACGCGGAGGCCGCGGACGTTGGAGCGGCGGCGTCAACGGCCGACTCGCCGCGCACGCCGCGCCCCGCGCCCCGCGGCGGGAGGAACGCACGAGACGCCGCCGCCGCTCGCAGAGAGCTCGAAGATCACGTCGAGGATCGTCTCCGCCTTCGGGTGCACCCCGCTGCCCGGGGTCGGGAGCACCAGTCCGTGCTCGAAGAGCTCGTCGCGCAACCACAACGTCGGCATCCTTCCTTTCAGTACGCTCGCCCTCGGCCACCAATCAACCAGGACACGCCT
>NZ_JBZVFJ010000344.1:0-1565 GCF_058402725.1 Fundidesulfovibrio sp.
AGGCGGGCAGCCTCTCCTACGGGGAGCGCCGCCGCCTGGAGATCGCCCGCGCCCTGGCCCTCTCGCCTAAGCTGCTGCTCCTGGACGAGCCCGCGGCAGGGCTGAACCCTTCCGAAAAGCAGGACCTCTCCCGCTTCATCCTGGACATCCGCGACCGCTTCGGGCTCACGGTGCTCTTCATCGAGCACAACGTGCCCATGGTGATGGGGCTGTGCCGGTCGGTGGCGGTGCTCAACTTCGGGGAGCTCATCGCGGTGGGCGCTCCAGACGCGGTGCAGGCCGACCCGGCCGTGATCGAGGCCTACCTCGGGGAGTCCGACGATGCTTGAACTCGACGACGTCACCCTCTGCTACGGAGCGGTTCAGGCCGTGCGCGGGGCCTCCCTGCGCGTGGAGCAGGGCGAGATCGTCACACTCATCGGGGCCAACGGCGCGGGCAAGACCACCATCCTGCGCGCGGTCTCGCGCATGATCTCCCCCCGTTCGGGCGCGGTGCGCTTCGAGGGGCGCGATCTGGCCGGGCTCACGCCCGACCGCCTGGTGCGCCTGGGCATGAGCCACTGCCCAGAGGGCAGGCAGGTGCTGGCCCGCCAGAGCGTGCGCGACAACCTGATCCTCGGGGCCTACGTGCGCACGGACAAGGACGGCATCCAGGAGGACCTGGAAAAGGCCTTCCAGCTCTTCCCCCGCCTGCGCGAACGCGCCTCCCAGTTGGCGGGGACCCTCTCGGGGGGCGAACAGCAGATGCTGGCCATCGCCCGGGCCATGATGTCGCGGCCGAAGCTGCTGCTCATGGACGAGCCGAGCCTGGGGCTCGCGCCCATCATCGTGCGCGAGATCTTCGAGATCATCCAGGGCCTCAACGCCCAGGGCGTGACCATCCTCCTGGTGGAGCAGAACGCCCACCTGGCCATGAAGACCGCGCACCGCGCCTACGTGCTGGAGGCAGGGTCCATCGTGGCCAGCGGCGACGCCAGGGAGCTTGCGGGCGACCAGCGCGTGCGCAAGGCCTACCTGGGCTGATCCGGCCGTGAAGCTCTCGCTCTCCCTGCGCCGAGACTGCGCGCTCCCCCCCGTTGGAGGATACCCGGGATGACCGCCTTGCTCCGCCACGACGCACGTTCGCAGGGACGCCGGGCCCTGGGCCTTCTGTCCGAGGCGCTCCTGGTCCTGGCCGTGACGGCCGCCGGAGCCTGGATGGCCCTGGGCATCCACGGCGTGCACGACTACCAGGATTTCAGCTCCTACATGGCCGGCGGAATGGCCTTCGTGCTCCATGGCGCGGAGCCCGACATGCCCGTGGGCGTGGAGGACGTGGACCGCCCGGGCAGCGCGGGCAGGTTCACGGGCTACCCCAACAAGCTCTTCCAGCTCGCGCTGGGGCTCTATGCCGTCACCCTGTCCCCGGACCGGCAGCCCTCGTCCATGGCCCTGCTGTCCTGCGCCGTGCTTCTGGCGGCCAACGCCCTCTTCTGGAGGCTGGCGCGCCTGCACTGCGGGCCGGCGGCCTCGGCGCTGGTGCTGGCCACGCTCAACTTGGCCTGGCCCTTCCGTCTCTACGGGCT
>NZ_JBZVFJ010000345.1:0-1549 GCF_058402725.1 Fundidesulfovibrio sp.
GCGCGATCGTCGTCAAAGGGGAGCGTGAGGAGTTTGTTCGAGAGAGGAGTTGAACACGGGTGATTTTGGGTGAGGGATTGGATTATTCCGGGGATACGGGGATGCACGGAGGTGGTGCAAATGCCACTCGTTTCCTGTACTTCGGGGGTTGGGATGGAATCCACTCCTTTACGAACCGGTTGAGGAAGATACCGACTTCGGAGGGGACGGCTCCGTCGCGGACCAACCCCACCACGCTGCGCTCGGCCCGGCGGCCGACGGTGCGAGAGTGGTGGAGGTGCGCGCTCGTCAGGCCGCCGCCCTGCAGAGAGGAGAAGTCGAAGCGAAGGAGTCGAAGCGAAGGAGTTGAGGAGGGCGAGGACACAACACTCGACTCCTCCAACGATTCTGGGCGCTCAAAGACCTCACATGAGCTCGCAGGCCCCGATCCGACACGCACGGGGAGGATGAAGTTGCGGAGGGGCGGGACGTGCGCGTCGAGCTCGTCGATCCAGCGCTCGAGCTGCGTCGCGTGCGCGCCGTCAAAGGCCGCGGTCGCGAGCCGGTCTCCCGAGGAGGAGTCCAGCGGGGTGGCCACGGCGGTGCCGACGTCCATCAGTCGACTCTGGATCTCGAGGAGCTGGTCGGTCACGGCGACGCCGGCGAGGAGCGCGTGCTCGCGAGCGACTCCGAGCGTCGCGTTCAGCTCGTCCACGTCCCCGAGCGCGTCGAAGACCGCGTCGTCCTTCGGACGGCGCTTCCCGTTGTACAGCGACGACGATCCCTTGTCGCCGGTCCGCGTGTAGATCCGCACGCGGCGCGCGCTGGCCCTGCGCGTGCGCCGGGGGTGCCGAAGATGCGACGTCATCGTCGAGACGCGACGCACCCAACGCAGCCCTCTCCTCCATCCGCGCCCCAACCACCGATCCCATCCCACGCAAGTGATGGTGAACGAACGCACCCGGTGGGCGAGTCGGAGGCGGTGGCCTCGGGGGCGGTGCTGGTGGCGTCGGACGCAGACGCGGCCATCGAAGCCAAAGCGCGACGCGCGAGCGGGGCGACTGGAGACGCGAGGAGACCGACGGTGCGAGCGCGGACGAGCACGCGGAGCATGCACGGGAAAGAGGGGGGCGACTGGGTCGAGTTCCGAGGTGGAGCCGAGCGGCGTCCGGGCGAGCAGCCGAAGACGTCCACGCGACGGGAGTGAGGCGGAGGAAACGCTTGGGTGTGAGGAGACAGTGAATCAGTGAGCAATCCACAGGCATTTCATCGTGCAAGCGCGGGAGCGTGTGCGCCGCGAGACTGGTGGTTGCCAGAATGAACTGAGTTGCGGTCGAGGAGTTCTTCTTTCCCCCGTCTTCACCCACTCCCGTCTGATCCAAGAAAGGGCGGTACGAGTCGCCGAATTCCACTGTCGGCTCCTCAGTAGCTGCCGCTCGGAGCGGCCTTGGACCCCGCGGGCGTGGGCGCGGGTGCCGTGGCGCCAGCCGCCTTGGCCGCCCGCGCCTCGCGGCACTGGCGCACAATATCCACGCTCGCGCTCGCGCCGATGCGGGAGGCGCCCGCGTCG
>NZ_JBZVFJ010000346.1:0-1548 GCF_058402725.1 Fundidesulfovibrio sp.
AGGCCCCGGGGCAGCGAGGCGAAGATGCCGCCCGGGTCCTCTTTCTCGCCGCGCTGATGCGCTGAGGCTCCGCGCCGCCCTCCTCAGACGAAGTTCACATCGGCCACCACGTTGTTCTGCACTACACCCAGGTTGGCCTGCTCCTGCACGACGTTGTTCTGGTTGACAACGATGTTGTTCACTTCGACAAGCTGATTGTTCTGCTCGACGACCACATTCTCCTGGTTGACGACCACATTGTTGTTTTCCGCGATGATGATGTTGTTGTTCGCCACGACCTGCTGCTGGTCCACGACGACGTTGTCCTGCTGGGCGACCACCTGCTGCTGGTCGCCGATCACGTTGTTGTTGTTCGCCAGGATTTGCTGCTGATCCGCGATGAGGTTGTCCTGCTGGGCGACCACCTGCTGCTGGTCCCCCACCACGTTGTTCTGCTGGCCCAGCACCTGCTGCTGGTCCACGATCAGGGCCTGGTCCTGTCCGCCCACCACCACCGCGCGGCGCAGGTGCAGGTATTCCATGGCGGCCCGGATGCCCGAGCGCGCGGGGGTGAAGTCGGTCTTGCGGGGGATGATCACGTCCTGGCGCGGCCCCAGGTTCACGTTGAGCGCCTCGCCCAGCACGGTGACGGCCTTGGCCCCCACCACGGTGGACGACTGCTCCCCCAGGGTGACGGTGTTCCAGACCTGGCAGTTCACGCTGAAGGAGCCGCCCGTGGCCAGGGCGATGCCGTCCTTGGTGGGCAGGCTGCTCCAGTCCCAGTCGGGCGGCGGGGGCGGGTCGTTGGGCGCGCCGATGCGCACCCAGGAGTTCTGCACGGGGCTCTGGATCAGGAAACGCTGGCTTCCGTCCCTGTCTTCCACGTGCAGGAGGTTGCCTCCGGCCGTGGTCAGGCGGCACTGGGTGTTGCTGTCCTGGTTCACCACCATCTTCTGGGCCTGGTTGGCCACGGCCCCGGCGATCACGGGCTTGTCCGGGTTGCCGTTGCGGAAGAGCACCAGCACCTCCGCGCCCTTGTGCAGGGGCAGGTGCAGGCCGTGGCCTTCCCCGGCGTAGGGCGTGATGAGGCGTATCCAGTGGGAGGCCTTGCCGCCTTCGCGGTCCGAGAGGTCCATGGCGAAACGCACCTTGTAGCGGCCCAGCGCGTCCACCTCTGCGTAATGTCCGTCGCCCTCGCCGTCGATCCAGGCCGTGAGGGGGCCGTAGACCTTGGGCCGGGGCGTGACGATCTCGGCCCGGAACTGCACGTTGGAGGGGATGGCCGCGAAGTCGTTGCGGTAGCTGGTCTGCTCCGGAACGTCCTGCAGGCCCCGGGTGGAAAGAGCGGACTCCTGGCGGCACTCGTGGACCACCTCCACCACGAGGTACTCGCGGTTGAAGGACTCGTCGTAGTGGTCCAGAAGCCGGAAGGTGCAGCCGGACCGAAGGAAGGGGGCCGTGGTGGAGCCGTGGTAGAGCGCGCGCCGACAGTTCAGGGACTCGGCGCGGACCTTGGCCATGCGCTCGGCCTCGGTGTTGGTGCGCGGGTCGTCCTCGTGGGCGTACACC
>NZ_JBZVFJ010000347.1:0-1543 GCF_058402725.1 Fundidesulfovibrio sp.
CGCCCCTGGGTGGAGGCCGTGGCCCGCTCGGAACGCCTCGCCTCCGTGGATTTCCTGGACATGGACCGCGTGCGCTCCTACGTGCGCAACTTCCTTGCCGACCCCAAGGGCCCCGGCCAGCTCATGATGTCCCTGGTCTCCATCGACAGGCTGCTGGCAAGGCTGGATGAGCCGCTGGACGCCGACGCATAGAGGACGACGCGCCCTCCGCACCCAGAAAGGACGTCGCTTCGCGACAGCGGGGACATGGCTGCGCCGACTCGGCAGGGTGGCCGGGAATTGGCTTCCGGCCGGTGCAGGGCGGAGCCCTGGTGTCTTTGCGGAGCAGGGCGCGGGCTCTGCGGCTAGAGCCCCTGGGCTTCGCACATCCTGGCGAAGCGCCCGCCGGGGATGTCGCGCAGCTGCTCGAAGCTCCCCTCCTCCACCACGCGTCCGGCGTCCAGCACGTAGATGCGGTCGCAGGCGCGCACGCTGGAGAGACGGTGGGCGATGATCACGGTGGTCATGGTCCCGGCCATCTCCCGGATGCTGGCCTGGACCACGGCCTCGGCTTCGGAGTCCAGGGCGGAGGTGGCCTCGTCGAAGATCATGATGGAGGGGTTCTTGAAGATCTCGCGGGCGATGGAAAGTCGCTGGCGCTGGCCGCCGGAGAGGCGGATGCCCCGGTCGCCCAGGAGGGTGTCGAATCCGTGTTCGGCCTGCTCGATGAAATCGAGGCAGTGGGCCTTGCGGGCGGCCTCGCGCACGCGCTCCATGCAGGAGGAGTCGCCCGGTTCGCAGGCCCAGAAGGCGATGTTGTTGGCGATGGTGTCGTTGAAGGCCACGGGGTCCTGGGTGACGTAGCCGAAGAGGCGACGCAGGGCCGCGGGGTCCAGCTCGCGGTAATCCGCTCCGTCGAGGGTGACGCGCCCCTGGTCTGGCGCGAGCAGGCCGGTGAGCAGGTCGAAGAGGGTTGTCTTGCCCGCCCCGGAGTGGCCCACGATGCCGATGCTGGCGTTGCGCGGGATGGAGAGGGTCACGTCCCGGAGCACGGGCTTGTCGCCGTAGGCGAAGCTGACGCCGTGGAGGGCGATCTCGCGTTCCAGGGCGTGGGCCGGGGCCGCGCCGCCGGGTTCGCGGTTGGCGTCCAGGGCCTTGGCCGACTCGTCGACGACCGTGATGCCGCCGATGTAGGCGCTGAAGCGCTGCCAGACGTTCTGCGACTCGAAGATGCGCATGAAGGCCCGGTGGAAGAACACGAGCACCACGAGCACCTCGCCCATGGCCTTGCCCTGATAGCCCACATAGTACCAGAGAAGCCCGGCAAGACAGAGCACGGCCAGCGGTTCCACGGCCGAGGCCGTGAACTCGGGCAGCACGGTGCTGCGCAGGCTGTGACGGCGGTTCTCCTCGATGCGCGCGTGCAGGTGCCGCAGGAGGGCGGGGAAGCTCCCGGTGGCCTTGAGGTATTTGAACTGGCTGATGAACTGGATGAGCAGGCTCTGCACCTCGGAATTGGTGCGCGAAACGTCCCGGGAGACCTTCTCCAGCAGCCTGGTGACCC
>NZ_JBZVFJ010000348.1:0-1540 GCF_058402725.1 Fundidesulfovibrio sp.
GCTGGCTGCCGCTCATCGTCACGGCCTACGCCCTGCTGGCCTTCCAGCTGCCCCAGCGCTGGGAGGAGGCCGGGGCGCGCAGGCCCTGGCTGATCCGCGCGGGCATGGCCGTTCTGGTGCTGGTGTTCGTCTCGCCCTTCTGGGGACAACAGCTCCTGGACGATTCGCCCAAAGACAAGGTTCCCCAGCCGCTGCGCCTCAAGCACACCCCCGTGCACCCCGAGGACGCCCGCGTCTACGCCTTCCTGCGCGACCAGCGCGCGGGCTTCCGCGTGGCCTACCTGCCGCCCGTGGGCATCAGCTGGCCCGGGGATTCGCCCTACGGCTACGAGTGGTCCTCGGCCTATTCGCCCAAGCCTTTCTTCCTGGCCTTCTACAACAACCCCCTGGGGGCCGAGATCATCGCCTCGCTCTACGCCGAGCAGCCCGGCGCGCGCCTGGACCGCCTCTTCGGCCTGGCCTCGGTGAAGTACCTCGTCTATCCCAGATACGACTTCTTCATCTCCTACCAGGACTTCCAGCCCCTCTGGCGGGGCGAGCCCCAGGTGGACGGCTTCAAGAACTACAAGCCCGTTCTGGACCGCGCCCTGGCCCTGCAGGAAGGCCTGCGCAAGCTCGACGGCTTCGAGACCGTGGACGTCTACTACAACCCCCAGGCCGCCCCCGACGTGCTGGCCTCGGACCGGCTCCTGGCCGTGGCCGACGCCTCGGGCCAGGGGGCGGACCTCACGGCCCAGGTGCTCCCCGACGTGGCCGGTCTCGACTTCTACCGCCCCGGCCAGACCCTGGTGGCCGCCGGGGACGACCCCCGCTTCCTGGACCTGCTGGGCCGGGCCATGGGCGGCGTGAGCCGCCGGGCCTTCGTTTCGGACCGTTCCGGCAAGCGCCAGGCCCTGGTGTTCGCGGGGGAGCCCCTGGCCCCGCCCTCGGCGGAGTTCCGCAGGCTTGGCCCCACGCGCTGTGTGGTGCGCCTGCACGGCGTGAAGGGCGGTTTCCCGCTGCTCTTCCAGGAGACGTTCCACGACGGCTGGTCCCTGAGCCTGCTGCCGGTCTCGGCCCCGGACCCCGAAGCGCGGGGGCTCCTCGGCCGCTACCGGGTTCTGGCGGGCAACGAGCTGGACCAGGCCACCCCGGAGGAGCTGGCTGCCTACCTGGAGGCGGGGCGCGTGAGCACCCTGGGCGACGGGTCGGAGAAGCGCCGCGAGATCGTGCACTACGGCCAGGGCGGACGCGTGGCCGGGCGGGACTCCCGGGCCTTCCGGGTGGATTTCGTCTCCCGCGAGAGCTTCGGGGCCGTCCAGAACGACAACCTGCCCGACCCGGGGCTCGCGGCCGGATGGCGCGAGGGCGGCTTCGCGCCGCTCCGGCCCGGGGCTGACTTCGATCCCCTTTCGCCCGGGCAGTGGAAGGCCTCGGGGCAGCGGGAGGGACTGGCCCTCTCCTGGCCCGCCCTGTTCCACTGGAAGGCAGGGGGCTTCGGCAACGCCTGGTGGCTGGACCCGGCCCTGCTGGAGTCCCTGGGGCCGGACAAGGCGCGCTA
>NZ_JBZVFJ010000349.1:0-1539 GCF_058402725.1 Fundidesulfovibrio sp.
AGGCCAGGCCCCTGCTGCCCCCCAAACCCGCCCCGGCCGACCCCGACCTCGCCATGCGTTTGCAGGAAAAGGAAAAGGAGGTATTGCACCTCCAGAAGCAGATCAAGGCCCTGGAAACCATCCATCGCGAAATCCAGGAAAAGAAGAAAATGGGCAGCCAGTAATGGCCTCCATGGACCGCAAGACCATCCTCGTGGCCGACGACGACCCGCACATCCAGGAAGTCCTGGACGTGCGCCTCTCCTCGGCGGGCTACGAGGTCATCCTCGCCGCCGACGGCCGCGAAGCCCTGGCCGAACTTTCCCGACGCCCCGTGGACCTCGTCATCTCCGACGTGCGCATGCCAGGGCTCGACGGCCTGGAGCTTCAGGCACGCCTGGAAAAGATCGCCCCGCGCCTGCCCATCATCTTCCTCACCGCCTTCGGCTCCATCCAGGACGCCGTCACCGCCATCAAGAGCGGCGCGGTGGACTACCTCACCAAGCCTTTCGAGGGCCGCGAACTGCTCGACAAGGTCAAGCAGGTGCTCGACCGCTCCGGACAGGGGCAGGTCGCCTCGCCCGCCGCCGGCGACGGCGGCATGTGGCGCACCGCCTCCCAACGCATGCGCGACCTGGCCCAGGTGGTGGAGAAAGTGGCCCCCCGCGACGTGAACGTTCTGCTCCTGGGCGAATCCGGCACCGGCAAGGAGCGCATCGCCCACCTGATCCACGAACTCTCGCCGCGCCGGGAACACCCCCTCGTGGTGGTGGACTGCGGCTCCACGCCGGCCAGTCTCCTGGAATCGGAACTCTTCGGCCATGTGAAGGGCTCCTTCACCCACGCCGTCAAGGACAAGAAAGGGCTCATCGAGGAGGCCCACAAGGGCACGCTTTTCCTCGACGAGATCGGCAACATCTCCCAGGAGATGCAGGTGCGCCTGCTGCGCTTCCTGGAAAACCGCAAGATCCGCCGCATCGGAGACACCCGCGAGATCGCCGTGGACTGCCGCGTGGTGGCAGCCACCAATGCCGACCTCGCCCAGGACGTGGCACGAGGCGACTTCCGCGAAGACCTCTACTACCGCCTGCGCGTGGTCACCATCCAGGTGCCCCCCCTGCGTGAACGCCGCGAGGACATCCCCATCCTGGCCGAGCACTTCGCAAAGTCATTCTGCAAGGCCCAGGGCATGCCCCCCGTGGCCATCCCCCGCGAAACCGCCGAGTTCATGCTGGCCTATCCCTGGCCCGGCAATATCCGGGAGCTGAAAAACGCCGTCGAGGCGGGCATCGTGCTCTCCCAGGGCGGCGCGCTCACCCCCGCCGACCTTCAGGTCAGTCCGGCCGGAAAGCCGCACCACGGCGACAGCGAAGCCCTCTCCCTGGACGAAAGCGAAAAGCAGGCCATCATCAAGGCCCTGGAAAAATCCAACTGGGTCCAGAAGGACGCCGCCCCCCTGCTGGGCGTCAGCCGCCGCGCCCTCAACTACAAGATCCAGAAGTACGGCATCGACATCCCCACCCGCCGCCGCGTCATCAAGCCGTAGCGGGGCTCCGCCCC
>NZ_JBZVFJ010000350.1:0-1524 GCF_058402725.1 Fundidesulfovibrio sp.
GAGTGATTTCAGGGAATCAGCTCACAGCAGGCAATTGATCACGAAATGCCCGCCTCCCGGGAAGACCCACGTCCAGGCTGTCCCGCCCAGCGCCTGCCCCTGCCCCGCGCGCGGACGGCACGGCGGATCGTCTTCAAATCGGTCCTCCGCGCCGTCCGCGCGCGGGACAGGGGGCAGGCGCTGAGCCGCCACGACGAACCCGAACCTCTTCTCCTCCCGTCGCGTCCGTGCTTCGCCGGCAGGGACGCAGGCGCTGGCCGCCGCCAGACATCAGGCGAGCGCAAGCCCGGTCAGACCAGGCGCTCCAGGTCGCGCACGCGCTTTTCCAGTCCCTCGATGCGCTCCAGCAGGTCCACGATGATGGACCCGCCCACGGGGTTGATCTCCAGGTCGGCGCACAGCCGCGAAAGCTTCTTCACCCGGTACACGTCGCGCTGGCGGAACAGGTATACGCTGCCCTCCGTGCGCTGGGGCGCAAGCCACCCGAGTTCGATGAGCTCCCCCACGAACGAGGGGTGCAGCCCCGTCAGTTCCAGGAACTGCGCCCAGGCGATAAGGCTCGACTTGGCGGGCAGGCCGCTTCCGTACACGATGGTCACGCCGGTCATGGCTGCCTCCCGATCAATGCTGTTCGCGCGGGTTGAAGTCCGAAATCCTGGCCAGTTCCTCCCAGAGCGCGCGCTGCGGCTCGGTGAGGCTTTTGGGCGTCTGCACCATCACGCGCACGAACTGGTCGCCACGCCCGGCCTTGCCCACCAGGCCCTTGCCGCGCAGACGCATCTTGCGCCCCGAGCCGATGCCCGGCGGGATGGTCATGTCCACCTCGCCGTCCAGGGTGGGCACCCGCACCGTGGCCCCCAGAGCGGCCTCCCACGGGGCCAGGGGCACGTCCACCACCACGTTCACGTCCTCGAGCTTGAAGCGCGAGTGCGGGCGGATCATCACCCTGAGGTACAAGTCCCCCGCCGGGCCGCCCCCGAAGCCGGAATTGCCCTGACCCGCCAGGCGGATCTTCGCGCCGTCGCGCACCCCGGCCGGAATGTTCACCGAGAGCGTCTTGGGTTTGAGGTAGGGCCTGCCGTCCGGGCCGTAGGCCTCCTCCTGGAGCGTGATGGCCTTGGAGCCGCCGTGGTAGGCCTCCTCCAGGGTCAGCTCCAGCGCGGCCTCCGCGTCCTGGCCCCGGGAGGGGCGGCGCTGTCCCTGTCCGCCGAAGCCCTGGCCCCCGAAACCCTGGCCGCCGAAACCGCCCATGCCCCCGGACCCGCCGAAGATGGTCTGGAAGAAGTCCGAGAAGCCGCCCATGTCGAACTGCTGGCCGCCGGGGCCGCCCGCGCCGCCGAAGTGGAAGCGCATGTTCTCGTAGCCCGGAGGCGGCTGGAAGTTCTGGCCGTGCTGCCAGTTGGGGCCGAGTTGATCGTAGAGCTTGCGCTTCTCGGGGTCGCGCAGCACCTCGTAGGCCTCGTGGGTGTCCTTGAACTTGCCCTCGGCCGTGAAGTCGCCCGGTTTGAGGTCGGGATGGCACGT
>NZ_JBZVFJ010000351.1:0-1510 GCF_058402725.1 Fundidesulfovibrio sp.
GGACCCCCTGGGCGGCTCCGGAGTGGCCTTCTGGGAGCCCATCGCGGCGCGCTACGGGCTGAACCTGGAAGTCACCGACCCCACCGTGGACCCCACCTTCGGCTTCATGACCGTGGACCGCGACGGCAAGATCCGCATGGACTGCTCCTCGCCCTACGCCATGGCCCGGCTCATCGGCCACAAGGACACCTACGCCGTGGCCTTCGGCAATGACCCCGACTACGACCGCCACGGCATCGTCACCCCCACCGGCGGGCTCATGAACCCCAACCACTACCTCGCCACGGCCATCGGATACCTCTTCCGCAACCGCCCCGGCTGGCCCGCCCGCGCCGCCGTGGGCAAGACCCTCGTCTCCAGCGCCATGATCGACCGCGTGGCCAAGGACCTGGGGCGAGACCTCGCCGAGGTGCCCGTGGGCTTCAAGTGGTTCGTGGAAGGCCTGCTCACCGGAGCCTTCGGCTTCGGCGGCGAAGAGTCCGCCGGGGCCTCCTTCCTGCGCAAGAACGGCCAGGCCTGGACCACCGACAAGGACGGCTTCATCATGGACCTCCTGGCCGCCGAGATCACCGCCGTCACCGGCAAGGATCCCGCCGTCCACTACCGCGAACTCACGGCGCGCTTTGGAGACCCGGTCTACGAACGCGTGGACGCGCCCCTCTCCGAAGCCGAAAAGGCCGCCTTCGCCAAGCTCACCCCCGGGAACGTCCGCGCGGACTCCCTGGCGGGCGAGCCGATCCTGGCCAAGCTCACCAAGGCCCCGTCCAACGGAGCCTCCATCGGGGGGCTAAAAGTCACTGCCGAGAACGGCTGGTTCGCCGCCCGGCCCTCCGGCACGGAACCCGTCTACAAGATCTACGCCGAAAGCTTCAAGGGAACCGAACACCTGCAGGCCATTCAGGCCGAAGCGAAGGCCATGCTCGACGAGGCGTTCAAGGCGGCCGGAGCGTAGACAGGGAAGAGGGGGAGGCCCGGGACCGTGTCGTGATGCGGCAGGGCCGCCGGAGGCGTCCCCCCCCGACCGCCCTGCCGTCCGCCGTCTATCGAACCAGTTCGAATCCCTGTCCCGAGGCCTTGATCCTGTAGGTTTCGGGACCGGGCACGTGCACGCCGGTGACGGTCCAGCCTTCCCTGGCCGCGCGTTCCAGGAGGGCCTTGCGGGCCAGGACGGCCTGGGCGGGATCTGTGTCGAAGGCGATGGCGATGTCGGGCCGGGGCAGTTGCAGTCCCATGGCGTGGAGCAGGTCTGCGAAGAAGAGCAGGTTCTGCCCGTCGGAGGAGAGGAGCAGGGCGACGTGTCCCGGGGTGTGCCCGTAGGCGGCCAGGGGGGTTGCGCCGGGGAACAGTTCCTTGCCGGGCTCGAAGGTCTTCACCTTGCCGGGGTAGAGGGCCAGCATCTCGCGGGCGGCGGCAAAGGTGGAGCGGGCGCGTTCGGGGGCCTTGGCCTCGTTGTCGGGGTTGAGCCAGTAGTCGCTCTCGGCCTTGGAGAGGTGGACGGTGGCGTTGGGGT
>NZ_JBZVFJ010000352.1:0-5186 GCF_058402725.1 Fundidesulfovibrio sp.
CCCCACATCCGCATGGGATCAGGGGCAATCCGGCCGTGCAGATCCTTGATGGAAACGGGAAGCCACAGGGAGGCGGCCAACTGCGTAACGGCTATGACTGGCAGGGCCCTGGCCGCGCCGAGATGATCCGCGTCGGAAAGCGCGCCGCTGGCCGCCTGCTGGATGGCACCGAACACAACGCCTTCCCCGAGGTGCGCCATGTCTGACCAGAACAGGGCCGGGCGGTTAGCCGGGGCTATGGACATCTCTATCTCTGTCGCCCTCAGTACGTCGGATCTTCCCCCGCCCTGGGCGCGCCAGGCCAAGCCTGTGCTGCAGGAGAAACTGACCCAGCCGCGCCACCTCTCTGCCCGACGTCGGGTGGAGCTGGTGTTTCCCGCCCTCGTCGCCCACCGCCTCACCGATGTGATGATCCCGGTGGGGAATGATGAAAGCCAGCTCTGCGCCAACGCCAAGCTGGTGTTCAACGGGGTGGCGCTGGAGCCCCTGGACGACCTGCCGGTGCGGGAGCGCGAGCCCATCATCAAGCGCACTCTGGCCCTTCGTCGTTGGCTTCTCGACCCCTACGCCGAGCAGCGCCGCGCCGGCCTGACGGTGTTGCAGGCCTACTCCATGTGGCTCGACGACCTGCGCCAGCGTGAGGTGCTGCACATCGAGGAGGGCACGCCCTTCCTGTTGTGCTGGGACGCGGTGGCCGAGGGCATCCTGCGCCACCCCGCCAACGTCGCCGGCCTGGAGGCCTGCGCGCGCTCATCGCGCAAGATGGCCGAGGAATGGCGCCGCCGCCTTGAGGGCCGCGGCTATTACCTTGACGGGGGAGGCTGACCGCCATGCCGCCCGCCACCCCGTGGGTCCTCTGGCACCTGCTGCCGTTCCGCGACCGCCTCGGCATCGTCGGCGCGGTGGACGTGGTGGCCGAGTGGCTGGAATACGACCACGACGACGAGCGGCTGGAGGCCTCGGTCGCCCTCTATCTGCGCGCCCGCGTCGGCAAGCCGCTGACCACCCCCGATGGGATCGATGTGCGGGTGGTCGAGCAGGCCGGCGAGCTGCTGGTCAAGCTGGGCGAGGGCCGCGCCACCGTTCACGACATGATGCTGGCCGCGCGCCACCTGATGACGGCCGACGATCCGCCGTCGGCGTCGGGATTTCACACCCACGCCCTGGTTTGTAAACCAGCGCCAGATTTGTCAACCGCACGCCCCGACCCGTCAACCTTTCGGCCCCCGGTGACAATCTGGAGGCCCCAACCCGTAAAGCCCGCGGCGCCGCGCGTAAAGCCGGCCGCTCCCGCACGTCAACAGTTGAGCCTGTTCTGATGACGACCAAGACCACCCTGACGGCCAACGAGGCCGCCGCCTATCTCGGAATGACCACCCGCCAGTTCCTGCGGGCGGTCGAGCGCGAGGAGCTGCCCAAGGCGTTCATCCGCACGCGGCCGGCGCGATGGTCCAGGATCCAGCTTGATTGGGCGCTTGAAGGAAAGGGCGGATGGGAGCAACCATCTCCCGAGAGTGACCCGGTGATGGAGGCCATCCGGTGCAGTTCACCATGAAGTACGTGCACGAGCCCAAGCCCGGGATGTTCTATTACCGGCGCAACGGGCGGTATTGGGGGCGCCTCCCCGGCAAGCCTGGAAGCCCCGAGTTCTCGGCCGCCTATGCCAAGATCGAGGCCAGCTTCACGACGCCTGGAATCTCGCCAGCCGACCCCGGCACCTTTGCCGCCATGGTCGAAGCCTACATGCGCTCGGCCGAGTACCTGAAGAACATCAAGCAAAAGACACGGGACGCCTATCGCGCCGACCTCGACTTCCTGCGCGTCAAGGTCGGAAAGTTCCGGCCCGACCAAATCGAGATGAGGCACGTCCTCGCGCTGCGCGACGACCTCGCCGACAAGCCGGGCAAGGCCAACACGCTGATCCGCACCGGGCGCGTGCTCTACAAGTGGGGCACGGGGCGCGGGTTGTGCAAGACCAACCCCTTCGACCTGAAGGCCGGCGGCCAGAAGTCCCTGCGGCTGGGCGAACACCATCCATGGACGGCGCGCGCGCTGGAGATTTTTCGGGAGCAGGGGCGGCCGCACCTCGTCCTGGCTCTGGAGATGGGGCTATGGCTCGGCCAGCGCCAGGGAGACCTCATCCGCATTCGGTGGGACGACATCATCGACGGGATGATTCGTGTGGTGCAGCAGAAGACCGGGAAGGAGGTTTACCTACCCGTGCCGGCGCCGCTGGCTGCGGTGCTGCGCAACGCGCCCAAATCGGCCGTCACCATCCTGGTCAATTCCAAGGGCACGCCGTGGCTCAAGGCGAACCCGCTGGCGCAGGCGTTCGGCGACGAGCTGACGCGGTTGGGCCTGGATGACTTCGTCTTCCACGGCCTGCGGAAGTCCGCTGCGGTGGCGTATGCGATGGTCGGCTGCAGCACCAAAGAGATTGCCGCCATCACCGGCCAGTCTGACCAAATGGTGGCCCATTACACCAAGGGCGTGGAGCGCGGGCGCCTCGCCAAGTCGGCCGTCATCAAGCTGGAAAGCGCGAACAAAAAGGGCCGGTCCAGACGTGGAAAGTGATAACCGACACCTTCCGACACTGATAACCGGCCCTCTCAAACCCGCAGAAATCCTCAACTATGCTGCTCGACGAATTTTTCCAGCCAGACCGTTGTTTTTCAGCCAAATCAACGGCCTTTAACAATTTTTCTACAAAACTCAACCCCGGAAAACTGCGGGTTTCCGGGGGCGCTGGTAACCGGATCAGACCAGCGCCGCCGCCCAAAATGCCCCCACGCCGATGGCGCCAAGGCTGCATTCCCACCAGGCCGTCCAGCCGTCCAGCATCTGCCGGCGCGGCGGGTCATCCCACGGCAGCACGACTGGCGCCGCCCACCAGCGGAATGCCACGGACAAGACCGCCACCAGCGGCCCGACCAGCACGGCCGGCCAGAAGCTGGAGATCATCGCCAGGACAAGCGGCGGCCAGCCGTAGCGGCCGAGCAGCATCCACGGCCTATCGAAGCGGTGCCCGTCCGTCCAGAACAGGGCCGCCAGCAGCGTGACCACCAGCGCCTTGGCCCACATGGGCAACGAGCCTACCACGGGCACGGGCCACGGCTCGAAACTGCCCCAGGCCAGCCATGCGGGCCAGGTGGTGAACGCAACCATGCTGGCCGCGCAGATGGAACGGGATAGCCCGAGCCAGCCACCGAATATGCGGCGCAGCGGGGCTCCCAGTAGGAAGGCTGTGCCGAGGAAGGCCGCCGCGCTCATTTTCCCTCCAGCTTGATCGGCGGCGCCTGGGCCAGCAGGATGTCCTTCTTGGCGCTGCTGCTGCTGGAGCCGAAATAGTACGACACCACCTGTTCGGCCTTGGCCGAGACATAGCCGATCAGGGTGCCGGCCAGGGCGCTTTCCACCTTGCCGAAATCGAACAGCACCGCGAACACCGCGCCGAAGAACCCGGCGATGATGACCGCGGCCAGGATACGGGGCGTCCAGTCCTTGGAATTCACCTCGCGCCGGCGGGCGCTGTCGCGGTCCTGCACGGCCAGGGCCTCGCGGTCCAGGCCCAGCTTCCCCATCGCCTCGGCGTGGCGGTTGTCTTCCGTCCTCAAGGCCAGAAGCTGCTCGGGGCTGGCGGCGGCCACCGCCTTCAGGGCGGCATCCTTGTCGCCGGAGGCCGGCAGGCCCAGGGCCGCCTCGATGGCCGCCACCGCCGCCCCGGCAAAGGGGCCGCCGATCATGCCGGCAATGGTGGGGGCGACCTTGCCCAGAATGCCCAGCGCGTCGTCCATGAAGCTCATGAATGATCTCCTTCAGTCGTGGCAATGGACATGGTCAGGACAGGACGAACAGGCACGTTCCTGCACCTCACGTTCGCGCACGATGGCGCCGGCCATGTCCTGATCGGGCGGGAAATCCATGTCGATGTTCCCAGGGATGATGCGCCGGAACATCTCGTCGGCGGCAACACGGCCGGCCAGCGAGCGGACAGAGCAATAGTCGAGGGTTCGGGACGCGGCCATCACACCACCTGCAGTGCGGCGGCGGCCCTGGCGTAATGCGCCTTGCGGTCGGCCAGTCCGGTCAAGCCCCCATTGATGACCCTGGTTATGGCCTCGATATCGTCCTGGTCGGCCAGATCGTTCAGGCCGCGTGACATCCAGAACCATGCCGCCGAACGGGCGGCCGAGGCCGGGGTTTCCAGCAACTCGGGCGAGCCGAGAAGATCCAGCGCCAGATCGTCGCCGCAGGCAGAATAGTTGGCCCGGCCGGTCAGCTGGATCAGGCCTCGGCCGCGATAGCGCCAACCATCGCCACTGGCTTCGTCGCCATTACCCAACCGACCGGCATAGACCCGGTTGGCGATCCGCTCGGGCTGACGGGCATAGTCGGCCGCCTGTTCGGCGGTGAACCGCTTCGGCCAAGTCGCCAGCAGGCCCTGGGCCGAATAGTTCAGGTTCTCGGTCATACGGGTAAAGGCCCCGCTTTCATGGGCTATCTGGGCCAGGAACGCAGCCACGTGCTCCGGCTCCGTGATGCCGAATTCGTAACAGGCCTGGGCCAGGGGCGCGGCCAGGCGCTGCACTGCCAGGGACGGGGCGGCGGGGACGGCGGACTGCAGAATTGCTGCGTCGAACATCGGGTCAGCCCTCTTCGGTCTGCGGGTGGTGGTCGGTGCGGCGCATCCGCCCGGACGTGTGGTGGGATGGCGCGCCGTGGCTCTTGCGCCGCTCGAACGGGCAGTCGCGGCACCCGGTAACGGCCTCCTGCATGCTGGTGACGGCGTGGGACAGGTTTTCCGTCGCCGTCTTCAGGCCCGACATCTGGGCGCCGATCTCGTTCATCATGTCGGTCATCAGCCGGGCCAGCACGTCCTCGGTATCCTTGCCCCGGACAGAGGTTTTGCGCGACCAGGCGTACAGCGCCGCCAGCACGATGATGGTCAGCGCGGCGATGGTCGCCAGTTGCACACCGGGCGGAACCCGCTCGAAAACGCCCACGGCCTGGGTGGCGACCGGCGACCATTGTTCGTCAGCCATGCAACGTCCCCCGCAGCACGGCGATCCTGGCATCCACATCGGCCAGCCACGCCTTGCCCGCTTCGGTCAACGCAGCTTCGCGGATACGGCGGTTGGTGACGGTGGCCTCCAGGGCGGCGATCTCCGCCAGGATGGCCCTGCGGG
>NZ_JBZVFJ010000353.1:0-3148 GCF_058402725.1 Fundidesulfovibrio sp.
CCACGAAGCCTTCCACGATCACGCGTCCGGCCCCGGCGCGCCCGGCGGTCTGGGCGTAGTCCCAGCTGGCCTGGGCCTGGGCCTCGTCGCGGGCCACGCTCTGGCCCTTGCCCGAGGAGGACATCACCGGCTTGACCACGCAGGGGAAGCCGATCTCCCGGCAGGCGGCCAGAAACTCCTCGCGCGTGTCCGCGAAGCGGTAGGGCGAGGTGGCCAGGCCCAGCTCCTCGGCGGCCAGGCGGCGGATGCCCTCGCGGTCCATGGTCAGGCGGGCGGCCCGGGCCGTGGGCGTCACCTGGTAGCCTTCGGCCTCCAGCTTCAGGAGTTCCTCGGTGGCGATGGCCTCGATCTCGGGCACGATGTGGTGCGGCCGCTCGGCCTCGATGATCCGGCGCAGGGCCTGGGCGTCGAGCATGCTCACCACATGGGAGCGGTGGGCCACCTGCATGGCGGGCGCGTCGGGGTAGCGGTCCACGGCGATGACCTCCACGCCAAGACGCTGGGCCTCGATGGCCACCTCCTTGCCGAGTTCGCCCGCGCCCAGCAGCAGCAGCCTGGTGGCGGAAGGGGTGAGCGGGGTGCCGATGCGCGTCATGAAGGCCTCCTGGCGGTGGGGTGGTAGGACGCGCAATCATACACGCAAGCGCCCCGGAGGACAATTTCCCTTCTGCCGCCGGGGCGGTGCGGCTTCAGCAGGCGGTCACGTCCCGCACCATGGCCGCCACGCAGAGCCGCACCCCGACCGCGACCGCCGCGCCCGTGCGCAGACGCGCGGCCATTGGCCCCACAGGGCGCGCTACGACCCGGCCGGGCCGCCGGGGCTCAGGCTGAGGGAGTCGTAGACCACGGGGAAGGTCCGCCGCGTCACCTCGCGCACGTGACGGCTGCGCAGGTCGAAGCCCCGGGCGAAGGCCGCGCGCCGCTCCGGACAGGTGAGCAGCTCCTGGTGCATCTCCTGCCAGTCCTTGGCCGCGCGCAGCCCCCGGCCGTAGACGCGCGACCAGGTGTACTCCTCGGCCCAGGCCCGGCCTTGCGCGCCCAGGTCCAGGTAGTGGGTGGTCTGGTCCAGGAGGTCCATGGTCCGCCTGTCGTAGGCGTACACCTGGTAGCCCGGGTTGTTGCCCGTGACGGGCGAGATGGAGGGGGCCATGCGCAGGGCGGACACCGGGGCCTCCCCGGGCCTGGGCGAGACCAGCCGGAACTCGTCGCGGTGCACGTGGCCCGCCAGGCTGGCGCGCACCGTGGCGGCGTGCTTCACCAGAAGCCCGGCCTGCACGCCGGACCAGCCGCCCGTGAGCAACGGGTCGTAGACGTCCCTGCCCGTCTTGCGGAACTTGGTGGCCGTGGCCTTGGTGTTGTCCCCGGGCGGCACGTGCCCCATGAGCCACGCCTTCACGCCCTGGCGCTCGGCCTCGTCCAGTTCGCGCTCCAGGAAGTCCCGCACGGCCGCTCCGGCGTTCTGGTGGGGCGAGCGCTTGGTCCAGAAGATGTTGTTGAACACCACGAGGCGCGCCCCGGCCGGTCCGGGCAGGGTCAGGGAATAGCAGCCCAGCTGGGGGTAGGACTCCAGGAAGCGCGCCCGGGAGGCGTCGTCCCTGAGGGCCAGGCGCGCGGCCAGGGGGGCGGTGGCCGAGAGGAAGGGACTTCGCGGCGCGATGCCGTAATCGCCCTCGGCGCTGTCGTTGTTGCCCAGGGCCGGATAGAGCGACGCGCCGGGGAAGCGGCGGGTCACCTCGGTCAGGAAGTATTCGGCGGTCTTGGCGATGAAGGCCAGCAGGCCCTGGGGCGAGGCGTCGCCGGAGAGGCGGGGATAGAGGGCCCAGAAGTCGTGGCAGAGCATGTCGCCGGGGAAGAGCAGGAAGTCCGGGGCCGGGAGGCGGCGGGCCATGTCGTCCAGGAAGGACTGGAAGAGGGCGTCGCCGGTGTCCTTGCCATAGGGGCCGAAACCCTGTCCGGGCGCGGCCAGGATCTCCCGCCAGTTGGCCGCCGGGGCGGCGGCCAGGGCCTTCACGCGGGAGGGGTCGGCGAAGGGGTCGAAGTGCACGTCGGAGAAGAGCAGGAAGCGCCCCAGGTTCGCCGGGTCGGTGACCGTTGAGGAGGCCGGATCGCCCTCGGTGCAGAGCACGGGCGGGTCGTCGGGCCTGGCGGCCAGGAGCAGGGACGGCGCGGCCAGGGCGGCGGCCCCGGCCCCGACACCCGAGAGGAGCAGGCGCAGGAAGGTCCTGCGGTCCGTAGGCGTTGCGTGCGTGAGGCGTCTCATGTGCCCTCCTCCGTGCTGTGGCGCGCCCGGTTGTATGTCCCGGGGGCAGGGGGTGGCGCGGGGCGGCCGCGCCCGCCTGGAATACTTGCGAACCGGGTCGCCCGGAACCTGGGACAGGTGTGCACGCACTTGCGCGTGGCTGACAAGGAAAATGTCCCGTCCGCGCGTGCCGAACCCCTGCGGGGCTTGCGCCTCGCGCCCGCATGGTCCACTCTGCCGGGCCTGCCCGGCCGGGAAGTCCCCGCCGAAGGCACCCGAGGAGGACATCATGGGAGTGGATGACGTGCTGGCCCAGCTTGAGGCCCACGGGCTGGCCCACCGTTTCGTGCGCTGCGAGACCTCCAGCGCCACCGTGGCCCTGGCCGCCCAGGCCCTGGGCTGCGAAGAGGGGCGCATCGCCAAGACCCTGGCCTTCGCCACGGCCAGGGGGCCGGTGGTGGTGGTGGCCATGGGCCTCGCCCGGCTGAACAATGCGAAATTCAAGGCTTTCTTCGGCGAGAAGGCGCGCTTTCCCCAGGCCGGGGACCTCCCCGGGCTGGTGGGGCATCCCGCCGGCGGGGTGTGCCCCTTCGCCCTCAAGGAGGGCGTGCGCGTCTGCCTGGACGAGAGCCTCAAGGCCTACGACCCGGTCTATCCCGCCGCCGGAGCCCCGGACAACGCCGTGCGCCTCACCCTGGAGGAGCTGGAGCGCGTCACGGGCGGCGAGTGGGTGGACGTGTGCGTGGTCCCCGCGCCCGAGGCCTCCTGACGGTCCCGGTGCGCGCCGGGAAGCTCGGTGCGGCCCGCACGCCGTGCGGCCGGGCGCTCAGGGTTTGCGGCAGGCGGCGTGCGCGCCGCGCACGTGGCTGGCCGCGCCCGCCCCGGGCTCCCGCGCCTCCTGGACGGCGC
>NZ_JBZVFJ010000353.1:3158-3663 GCF_058402725.1 Fundidesulfovibrio sp.
GGCGCAGTCGCCCAGCGGGGCCACCCGGTCGCACAGCCCGCGCAGGGCCGTGAGCTGGCCGCGCAGGGTCTCCAGACGCCCGATGCGCTCGCTCACGTGGGCGATGTGCGCCTCCAGGAGCTGGTTCACCCCGCCGCAGTCCTTGCCCGGGTCGCGCCGCAGGTCCGTGAGCGCGCGGATCTCCTCCAGGCTCATCTCCAGCACCCGGCAGTTGCGCACGAAGCGCAGGGCCTCCAGATGGTCGCGCCCGTAGAGCCGGTAGTTGTTCTCCCCGCGCTCGGGCGGGTCCAGGAGCCCCTCGCGTTCGTAGTAGCGAACGGTCTCCACCGTGCAGCCCGCCTGGCGGGCCAGTTCCCCGATGCGCATGGATTCCTCCGAAACGTCTTGACCCTGTAGCTACTTCAGGGTGTCTCCTCGCGCAAGCGCGAAGCCCCGGGCCGCGCGAAGGAGCCCCATGACCATCCAGACGTACCGCATCCCGGACATGGACTGCCCGGACGAAGCC
>NZ_JBZVFJ010000354.1:0-2793 GCF_058402725.1 Fundidesulfovibrio sp.
ACATCGCGGACAGCAGGGTGCAGCGACGGAACCAGCGCAGCAGATACTTGCTGGGGTGGTATTTGGCGATCCCGTCCGGGCCGCGAATCGCGGTCAGAAGAACGGTCTGCTGCATGAACGGAAGGGCGTGAACCCATTCCTGCGTAACCGGGCCTTTGATGGTCATGGCCGTCACTCCCCGTCGTGTTCGATGTTGTCGCCATCGAGGTACATCCAGGGATGATCCTCGACCGCTTGGCGGATGACCTCGGGGGTGGCGTTGAAGGTCAACGCGGCCTCCTGAACGGTCACACCCTCGCGGTTCTGGCAGCACGCCCACATCTGGACGGCGTTGCCGAATTCGGTGGCCCTGGGATTGCCGTCGTCGTCGAACAGCAGTTCAGTGTCGTCGTCGGCCAGCTTGGTGATGGTCATGTGTTCCCCCTAGAAGAGGCTCAGTTGATGGGTGGTCGTCGGCGCCGCCTTCTGGCGGGGCGCGGCGGGCTTTACGGGTGCCGGCGCTCTGGTTGTCGGCACGGCGGGAATCGGTTTACGGCTGGCCGGTTCCGGTTGACGGACGCGGCGCGGCTGGGCCTCGATCGAGGCGGCGAAAGTGGACATGGGCGGCGACGGGGCGTCGTCGGCGGCCAGCAGATGGCGGGCGGGCGGAGCATCCTGGGCGGCGGCCTTGGCCTCCCACTCTTCCGCCCGCTCGCGGCACGCCTTGGCGGCCTTGGCGTGGTCGTCCTTCTCCCAGCCTTCGGTTTCCGCCACGCGCCGCTCGTGATGCTCGGCGAGCCACCGGCAGATACCGGCCTCGTGCATCGGGTCGATGGGCTTGTCGCGGCGGAAACCGGCCATGATCAGAACGCCTCCACCTGTTCCCACGCGGCGGTGACGATCCGCTGCCCGGTAGGGCCGATCCGCTGCCACGCATCGGCGATGGTGGGGAAATTGGTGTCGGCCAGTTTGGCGATGCTGGCCTTGGTGCCGACACCGAGGCAGAGAATCAGGCATTCCGAGGTGGACATGTAGCCCAGGTGCTGGTTGATCAGCCTGGGGTTGGAACGCACGGCGGCGATGATGGGGAGCATGTCTTGCATGGATCAGCCCCCCACCTTGGCCATTGCCGCCTCGCCAGCCGACGTCAGGCAGTAAAGGCTGATCATGCTGCCGAGAACCTGGACTTCACGACCGAAGACGGACAGGGTATTCCCAGGCGTCTCCCGCATGGCGAACTCGCCGTAGGCCGGCTGCATGAATCCGGTTGCCACCAGTTCATCAATGATGGGCTGGTGATTCTCGCTGTACACCCAGCGGGCCTTGTGACCGGGACCGGGTCGGCGGTTCTCGTTCAGGAAGGTGATTTGTTCGTCGGTCAACATGGTTCAGCCCTCCCCCGTGCTTTGGCAACGGCGGCGCGAAGGGCCTTCCCCAAGTCAGGGGCATCCTCGTCGTCGTACTGGTCCCAGCGAGACAAGACCGATTCCAGCACGTCCAGCATGTCCGGCGCGGCGGCGAGAAGGTCGCGGGTCGGAACATGCGGGATGCTTTCGGCGATCAGGTATCCGACGCCATGCGGTTCCTTGGTGTCGAACCCTTTGAATGCCGAATGGTCAACATCCTGCGGGGTGTTGGCATAGATCGCCGAACCGTGCGCGATGTACGGGCCGGGGGTGTGTTCGGTCGTCATGGCGTCACTCCCCCACCGGGCCGGCAAGGCCGCAGAAGCCGGTGGCGGCGATCTGGCGGACCTTGGTGTTGGTGGTGCTGGTGGACTCGCACGGGCCGGCCAGTTCGAAATTGTCGTCGCTGGACACCAGCGCCTCGGCTTTGTCCTGTTTCATGGAGAACACGCGGGCCATGCTGTACCAGCGCCAGGCCATGCACTCGGAGGCAAGGCAGCGGCATTCCGCCGGGTTGGGGTGATGGCCGTCGCGGTCGGACCAGCGATTGGCCGCCGGTTCTTCGGAACCGGACTGGTGCATGGCCTTGGGGCACCACTTGGTGCGGGCTTTGGCTTCGGTCAGCATCATGATCAGACTCCAACCTGCTCGCCACCCTGGGCGGCAGTGTGCTTTTTGATGGCGAAATAGACGGCCTTGCAGGCGGCCACATCGGCGGCGGCGCTGTGGGCGTTGGCGAAGTCCTTGCCCATGAAGAAGCGGTAGGCTTCGGCCATGTTCGGCGTCTTGAAGGAATTGCGGAAACTGGTGGTGGCCTTCATCCGCTCGGTCGGAGGAAGCTGAAGGATCGGCTTGGAGGCGTTGGCGGTGCAAAACGCAGCGCCCTCTTTCCACATGCCGCAAGGGTCGTCGGAATATCTCAGCCGCTTCAACTCGATGCGGACCATGCGGGCGTCGAAACTCTCGTTATGGGCGACGCGCAAAGAGGCCCTCCCCCACAACGCAATGAAGAGGTCCATGGCCGTGTCCATGATCACGCCGCATGCCTGGGCACGTTCGGTGGTGATGCCGGTGAGCCGGGCCACGTCCTCGGGAATGGTCCAGCCGTTGGGGCGGATCATCACGTTCATGCTGGCCTGAATATCTCCGGTCTCGCCGTCGCAAAGCTGCGCGGCAATCTGGGTGATGTGCGGCTGATCCGGGTGTTCGCTCGGTTCCTTCCAAAGCGGCAGGCCGGTGGTCTCGGTGTCGTAAATCAGGATCATCGGTCAGCCCCCCACCGTGAAGGTGGCCCGGATTTCTTCCAGCACACCGGCCCCCAGTTCGCGGCAGACCTCGACCGGCAAGGCTTCCCAAGCCGCTTCCAGATCGGCGTCGGTGGTGCAGGCCCGCAACGCGGCCAGTCCGG
>NZ_JBZVFJ010000355.1:0-2667 GCF_058402725.1 Fundidesulfovibrio sp.
AGGCCCTGGAGGCCCCCGCCCCGGCGGATCCAGGGGAGCTGACCGGCAATGAGACGCTTCTCTCCGGGGGGGTGAGCGCCTGTCCCGGCGCGGCTTCGGGTCCGGTGCTGCGCGTGGAGGGGGCTGTCCCGGCGGAGGTCCCGCCCGGGGCCATCCTCGCCGCCGCCAACGCCGCGCCGGAGCTGGCGGCGCTTTTGGACCGGGCAGGGGGCGTGATCACTGCCATGGGCGGCGCGGCCAGCCACCTGGCCAGCGTGGCCCGCGAGATGGGCGTTCCCGCGCTCTTCGGGGTCGCCGGGTGCATGGATACGCTGGAAGAGGGCGCGGAGGTCACCCTGGACGCCACGGGCGCGCGGGTGCTGGCCGGGCGCGTCGAGGCCCTGCTGACGGCAGCGGCCAGGCCCCGTTCCCGCCTGGCCGGAAGCCCCATGCACCGCCGCCTGCGCGACTGCCTGGACCTCGTCTCGCCGCTCACCCTCACGGACCCGGACGCGGACGCCTTCACGCCCCCCGGCTGCAAGACCCTGCACGACGTGGTGCGCTTCGCCCACGAGACGGCCCTGCGCGCCATGTTCGGCCTGGGCGGAGACCCCGGCGAGGCGGGCCGCGCCGTGCGCCTCAAGGCCCAGATCCCCCTGACGCTCTACTGCGTGGACCTGGGCGGGGGCCTGCGCGATGGCCTCACCACCTGCGAGGAGGCCCGGCCCGGGGACATCCGCAGCGCGCCCATGCGGGCCATCTGGCGGGGCTTCACCCACCCGGGCATCACGTGGTCGGGCACGGTGGCCTTCGATCCCAAGAGCTTCCTCACGCTCATGGCCTCGTCGGCCACGGCCGAGGTGGGCGGCGGCTCCCCGGGGGGCGACTCCTACGCCCTGCTGGGCGCGGACTACATGAACCTCTCGGCGCGCTTCGGCTACCACTTCGCCAACATCGACGCCTTCTGCGGCGAGACGGCAGCGCGCAACCACGTGGCGGTCCGCTTCGCGGGCGGGGCGGGCACATTCTCGGGCAAGTGCCTGCGGGTGGCCTTCCTGGGCCGGGTGCTGGCGCGCCTGGGCTTCACGGCGCAGATGTCCGGCGACGTGCTGGACGCCCGCCTGCAGGGCGCTCCCGCCAGGGAGACGGCCGAGGCCCTGGACCACCTGGGCAGGCTCATGGCCGTGAGCCGCCTGCTGGACATGGCCATCACCGGCCCGGCCGAAGCCGAGGCCATGGCCGAGGCCTTCCTGGCCGGAGACTACGACCTCCTGGCCAAACGCCGGGAGAACCCCCTGCCCGCCTTCCACCTGGCCGTGGGCGACTGGGAGGCCGTCCGGGAGGAAGACGGCTCCATGGTGGCCCGCCAGGACGGCTCGCGCTGGGCCACGGGGCTCTCCAGGGGGCTGGCGTCCTTCATGGGCAGGCTGGCGGGCATGCGCTACCAGCGCTTCCTGGACAGCGTGGAGGCCTACTTCCACTTCCCCCTGGCCGTGGCCAAGGGCACGGACATGGCGGACGGCCGTGTGAGCGTGCTCACGCGGCCCGTGGCCGGAACCATCGACCAGGCCGGAGGCCTGGCCTTCGGGGTGCGATCGGCCGGGACCTACCTGGTGCTGCGCCTCAACGCCCTGGAGGACAACCTGATTCTCTTCCAGTTTCACGACGGCAGGCGCACGGAGCTGGCCAGCGTGCGCACCCCGGCGCGCGCCGGGGAGTGGCGCGAGCTGGCCGTGGAGGTCCGCGCCGGGCAGGCGACGGGATTCCTGGACGGCAGGCCGCTTCTCCTCTACCATTTCGAGGACCCTGTGACGGGCATGGTGGGCCTGTGGACCAAGGCCGACTCGGTCACGGACTTCAAGGAACTGACCCTCGAAACCGCCGCCGGAAAGCGCACGGTGGCCATAAGCCCCCCCGGGGAGGGAGGAGCGCCTGACCCGCAGGACAACCCCAGCGCCAGGGCGTCCGACGCCTGACGGACCGTCCCCCGGCGCCCCCGAAAGGCCCGCCCCGGGAGGACCGGTCGCGCCCGGAGCCTGCGGTGGCGGCGGCCCCGCGCAAGGCCCGTCCGGCACGCCCGGGCCGCGCGCGCCTGCCGGGTCCGCGCCCGGCGGCCCCGGCGCGCCCGTCCCGCAAGGCATCACGGCCTGCTCCTGCGCCGACGGCTTCCGCGTGCAGCCCGTGGACCAGAGCCTCGCCGTGGGGGCCGTGCCCTGCAAGGAACTCCACCTGGAACTGCTCAAGGACCACGGCGTGAGCGCCGTGCTGAACCTCTGCGCCGAATACTGCGACCTGCCAGGCATCGAGCGCGAGCACGGGCTCAAGGTGCACTACCTGCACATCGACGACTACGACGTGCCCGAACCCCAGGCCCTGGACGAGGCCCTGGACTGGGTGAACGCCCAGGCGGCCACCGGCGGGCGGGTGTACATCCACTGCCGCTTCGGCATGGGCCGCACGGGCACGGTGCTCTACTGCCTGCTCCTGGGACGCGGGCTGCGCCTGTCCGAGATCCGCCGCGCAGTGGGCGCCCTGCCCGCACGCCCCGTCAGCCCCGTGCAGTGGCGCTTCGTGGAGGACTACGCCCGGCGGCGCGGCCTGGCCCCCACCTGGCGCGACTCCCTGCCCGGAAGCCTGCTGGCCCCCCTGCTGGACCGGCTCCTGAAACGCCGTTAGCAGCCTGTTAAT
>NZ_JBZVFJ010000356.1:0-2261 GCF_058402725.1 Fundidesulfovibrio sp.
CCCGCTCCCGTCGCGCCCGGTCGGTGCAATGGGTGGAGCGCTTCGCGGCGGTGTACACGCCGGTGATGATGGGCGTGGCGGCGCTCTCCGCCGTGGTCCCGCCGCTTTTCCTGGGCGGCGACTGGGGCCGCTGGTTCTACGAGGCCCTGGTGATCCTGGTGATCTCCTGCCCGTGCGCCCTGGTGATCTCCACGCCCGTGAGCGTGGTGGCGGCCCTGGCCTCGGCGGCGCGCAACGGGGTGCTGGTGAAGGGCGGGGTCTTCCTGGAGATTCCCGCCACCCTGGACGCCGTGGCCCTGGACAAGACCGGCACGCTGACCCTGGGCCGTCCGGCCGTGACGGAAGCCCTGCCCTTCGCGGGCGTTTCGGAGCGGGAGCTTCTGGCCGTGGCCGCCGGGCTGGAGTCCCGGAGCAGCCACCCGGTGGCCCGGGCCGTCCTGGAGAACGCGGCGTCCCGGGGCGTCGCGCCCGCCGTGGCGGAGGACGTCCTGTCGCGCCCCGGCCTAGGGGTGCGCGGGGTCATCGACGCGACGCAATGGTCCTTGGGCAACGCCCGCTTCCTGGCCGAAAGCGGCGACGCCCCGGAATCCCCGGAACTCGCCCGCGCCCTGGCCCAGGCCGAAGCCTCGGCCGGGACGGTGGTGTTCGTGTGGTCGCGGGAGAAGGCCCTGGGCTGTCTCTCGGTGGAGGACCAGGCGCGCCCCCAGGCGGCCGACGCGGTGCGCCGCCTCCTGGCGGAGGGCGTGGCCGAGGTGGTGATGCTCACGGGGGACAACCCCCGCGCGGCGGCCCGGATCGCGGCCCAGGCAGGGGTGACGGACTTCCGGGCGGAACTCCTGCCCGAGGACAAGGCCCGCGCGGTGGCGCAGATGGCGGCGTCGGGCCGACGGGTGGCCATGGTGGGCGACGGCGTGAACGACGCCCCCGCCCTGGCCGCCGCGCACCTGGGCGTGGCCATGGGCGCGGCCGGGAGCGACGCGGCCATCGAGACGGCGGACGTGGCCCTCATGTCCGACGATCTCTCCAAGCTGCCCTGGCTGGTGCGGCACTCGCGGCGCGCCCTGGGCACGGTGAAGGCCAACATCGCCTTCGCCCTGGGGGTGAAGGCGGTCTTCCTCACGCTGGCGGGGCTCCAGATGGCCACACTCTGGACGGCCATCCTGGCGGACCTGGGCGCCTCGCTCTTCGTGATCTTCAACGGGCTGCGCCTGCTGCGCATCCGGCCCTGAGCGGGACGGCGGGCGCGAAGCCCCGTTCTAGTGTTGCGTCCTCAAAATCCGTCCATACGGACTCTTGAGGCAATCATACAAAACCATTGATTTTAATTTTGAAAAACATTTCATGTTTTTCAAAATCACGACACTAGGCGCGCTGGAAGAAGGAGCGGTCCTCCACGTGGATGTGCTCCACCAGCCAGCGCAGCAGGTAGTCCAGCACCTCGCGGGAGGCCGTGGCGCTGTCCTCCTTGACGCGGGTTTCAAAGTCCCCGGCGCGCCAAAGGAACTCGGCGTGGAGCCCCTCGTGACGGGCCAGGCCTTCCCAGCCCGCGTCCTCCATGAGCTCCTCCTCGTCCTCGAAGTGCGTCGCGGCGTAGGCCAGCATGCCCTGCAGGGCGTCCAGCACGGCCTGGCGGTGTTCGCCTCCGGCCATGCGGGCGTCGAGTTCGCGGATCATCTGGAAGAGCATCCGGTGTTGGTCGTCGATGTCGGGATTGCCCATGGCCAGCCCGGGAGTCCAGTCGGGCGCGTCCTTTTCCATGCGTGTCGCTTCCTTTTACGTCAGATGGATGCCGAAGATGTTCAGGGCCTCGAAGACCAGCACCGGGAGCCAGGCCAGGATGCACACCCCCGTGGCCGCGGCGGCCATGTCCTTGATGGCCTTGATCTTGGCGTCCTCGGCGGTCTGGAGGTAGTCGCACACGGCCTCCACGGCGCTGTTGAAGATCTCCGAGGCCAGCATAACGGCCGTGGCCAGGAGCACCAGGAGCGCGTCCACCCAGGCCCGGTAGACGAAACTCAAGACCAGCACCAGCGCCGAGAGCACCACCTTGTAGGCCACGGACCAGTCGCAGAGCACCGCGAAGCGCAGCCCCGAAACGATCACCTTGATCTTGCGCCAGGGGTTGAAGCCGGGCTCGCCCGTTCCCAGGAACTTATTGCGCACGGCCGAAGGCCTCCTTCGCCGCCTGCTCCAGCTGGCCCGAGGTGAAGAGGTCGCGCAGCACCACGGGGCTTTTGACCTCCTCGCCCTTGGGGAAGAGC
>NZ_JBZVFJ010000357.1:0-2204 GCF_058402725.1 Fundidesulfovibrio sp.
CGCGGGGGCGGAGGCGGGGCCGTGGGGATGCTGATGCCCTGCTTGGCCAGGATGCCCCGCACCTTTTCGAGCATGGCCTCCATCTCGGGGTCCGGGATGGGCGGCGGGGGAGGCGTCTCGGCCTGGGGGGGGGAAGCGGAGGCCGGGGCCGCCTCGGGTGCGGGCGCTGGCGCGGAGGCCGGAGCCGCCTGGGAGGCGGGTTCCGGCTGCGGGCCGGGGGCCTGGGGCTCCAGGGGCGCGCCGCCCAGCACGTCGAGGTAGTGCTGGCGGGGCTTGGAGGGCGCGTCCTGGGGCTCCAACTCGGCGCAGACGTGGGTGACGTCGCGCGCGCCCTGGCTGGAGACCAGGAGCATGGAGCGCCAGACGCAGAGCATGAGCCTGCGCTCGGGCAGGAGCCAGACCGTGTCCCAGTGGGGTTCCAGTTCGTCGAAGCTCACCCGGTCCATGATTTCGCGACGCACGTAGGCCCTGGCGCGCAGCCTTGGCAGGCGGGTGCGCAGCACGGGCTCGCGGGGGTGCATGTTGTGGATTTCCACGTCCTCGCCGCCCCGGAAGTAGCCTTGAATCCACTGGTCCTGGCAGGCGGTGTTGATGAGGTCCAGGTCGTAGTCGGGCGCGATGTAGGGCCAGTGTTCCGCGAACCATTTGCCGCCGTAGGTTCCCAGGCCCTTGCCGCGCCAGAAGCGCAGGCTGCCCAGCAGGCCGAGTCCGGCGGGTTCGGGGCGGTCGTCGGGGTGGGCCACAAGCTGGCGGGGGTCCTCCTGGTTGGGCAGGGGGCGCAGGATTTCGCCCGTGGGCAGTGTCACGGGGACCGCGCCCTTGCCCAGGCGGTTGCGGTTGTAGCCCTTGCCGCCGAAGGCGCGCTCCCAGCCCAGGGGCATGGAGGCGAAGGGCGCGGGGTCGGTGGCCTGGGTCATGCTCCCCTGCCCCACCCAGTAGCGGTCGCCGAAGACGGCCAGGCGCTTGGAGAGGCCGCCCACGCGCACGAACACCTCGCAGCCCCGGACCGGCGCGCCGCCCGGCGCGTGGCAGCTGCCGTGCACGATGAACTCGCCCCGCGACTTCAGGTAGCCCTCATCGAACACGTGGGGGCCGCAGGCCTCCTTGAGGGCGGTCCAGAGCGCGTCCTCCCCCAGGGGCTGGTCGGGCTCGTCGAAGGAAAAGGCCCCGAGGAGATTGACGAACAGCAGATTGTCCTTGTTGTAGACCGTGCAGCGGTGCGTGAGGGAGAGCTTCTCCGGCTTGATCTTTTTCACCGTATGGACTCCGCGTCCGCCGACGGGCGGCCGCCGTTGGGCGCGCTATTTCTTCGGATTCTTGAACAGGTTGAAGAAGGGGTCGTCGTCGAGGTCGTTCTCCTTGCCGGAGACCCGGCCTCCCGAGTTCACATTGCCGTCCACGTTGGCCTTGCCGCCCACGTTGAGGTCGCCCTTCACGTCGGAACTGCCGGACGTGGACTTCCCGCCCACGTTCAGGTCGTCCTTCACGTCCGCGCTCTTGGTGGTGGTCTTCCCGCCCACGTTCAGGTCGTCCTTCACGTCTGCGCTCTTCGTGGTGGTCTTGCCGCCCACGGTGAGGTCGTCCTTCACGTTGCCGCTTTGCGCCGCGATCGATTTGGCGTCCATGCCGCCGGTGATCGTCACGTCGCCGGTCACGCTCAGGTCGCCGGTCTTGGTGCCCTTGAGGGTGGTGGCTCCGTCAACGGTGAGGTCGCCCGTGATGGAGGCCCCTCCCGCCCCGCCCAGATAGACCTTGCCGCCCTGGACCTTCACCAGTCCGCCCATGATGTCCACCTTGCCGCTGGCGTTCAGCAGGACATCGTTGGCGTTGATGTTCACGCCCGTGGTCTTGGCCTGGGCGGAGGCCAGGGCCACGAGGTTTTTCTGCACTTCCACGGTGGCGGAGCCGTCCGGGGCCTGGAGAAGCACCTTGTGCTTGTCCAGCTGCACCGTGGACTTCTCCTGGCCTTCGATGGCCTGGAGGGTGACCACCGGCGCGCCTTGTGCGGTCGCGTCCATCTTCAGCTGGCCCGCGTCGGGGATGAGCAGGGAGACGAGGTTGGCGTTGCTCATCACGAGCATGGAGGGCTCCGGACCGGCCCCGGTGGGCTCCATGTTCACGAGCCGGATGCCCGCCGCGTCCTGGCGGAACTGCAGGAACGACTCCACGTTCTGCTTCGCCGCGTTCTGCCCTACGGCCTTGAG
>NZ_JBZVFJ010000358.1:0-2135 GCF_058402725.1 Fundidesulfovibrio sp.
GCGCCCCGCCACGGCGTAGACGGCCCCGGAGAGCCAGTAGCGGGCCAGGGTGCCCAGGGCTCCGGCGATGCTGAGCTGGGCGATCTTGGTGAGCATGGCGTGCGCGGGCCTCGCGGATGGGGTTCGATCGACGCCTGCCGAGGCTTGCCCAAAAGACGGTCGAAGTCAACGAGGCTCAGGGCCGCACCCGGCGGTTCCGACGCCATCGTACCGCCCCTCGTTGCCAAATAATGCAAGGGATGCCATGAAAGGAACGATGATCCTGCGCTTCACGGAGGCTCTGCCATGACGCTCGCGCGTTTCGCGGTTCCGGCGTTCGCGATCCTGACGGTCCTGCTCCTGGCTGTCCCGCCCTGCCCGGCGGCCGACGCCCCCGGCGCGGCGCGCAAGCTCTCCGAGACCCTCGCGGGGGCGCGCAAGGCGGGCGTGCTGCGCTGCGGCGTGGGCGACTCCATCCCCGGCTTCGCCACCCAGGCCCCGGACGGCTCCTGGCGCGGCCTCGACGCCGACTTCTGCCGCGCCGTGGCCGCCGCCGCACTGGGCGATCCGGCCAAGGTGCGCTACCTGCCCCTGGTCTCCCGGGCGCGCTTCACGGCCCTCATGGCCCGGGAGGTTGACCTGCTCGCGCGCAACACTTCCTGGACCCTGGGGCGCGAGGCGGCCTTCCAGGCGGAATTCGTGGGGCCGCTCGTCTACACGGGCCAGGCCTTCATGCTCTCCGCCCGGGATGCGCACGCCGGGCTCAAGGCCCTGGACGGCGCGAAAGTGGCCGTGGTGCGCGGCTCCACCCACGCGGGAAACCTGGACGACGTGACCGAACGCACCGGCGTGCGCTTCGAGCCCGTGTTCTACGAAAGCCCCAGCCAGGCCTGCCAGGCGCTCTTCTCCGGCGAGTGCCGCGGCTTCACGGGCGACGCCGTCGTGCTGGCGGGAGAGCGCGTCGACGCGCCCGGCGGCCCCGAAGCCTGGGCCATCCTGCCCGAGATCCATTCCAAGGAGATCCTCTGCGCCGTCACCCGCCAGGACGACGGCCAGTGGACGCTGATTCTGCGCGCCGTGCACGCCGCGCTCGTCACGGGCGAGGAGTTGGGCCTCACCCAGGCCAACGCCGCCCAACCCCAGGCGCTGGGCGTGCCCCAGCGCCTCTTCCTGGAAGACGCCGACGCGCTGGGCAGACAGCTGGGGCTCGAACCCGGCTGGGCCGTGCGCGTGCTCACGGCCGTGGGCAACTACGGCGAGGTGTTTGAGCGCAACCTGGGCCAGGGCAGCCCGCTCAAGCTGGCCCGAAAGTACAACCGGCTCTGGAAGGACGGCGGCCTGCTCTGGGCCCCGCCGTTCTAGACGCCCACACAAGGGAACACGCCCATGTCCGACCTGCAGACCACCCTCATCTGCGTCGTGTTCGGCGCGGTGATCCTGGCCATCGCCTTCAACCTCCTGGACATGACCCTGGCGGCGCTCCTGGGGCTGTGCCTGCTCACGCTGGCCGGGGCCGTGGACCACAAGGACGTGATGAACACCGTCGGGGCCTCCGACGGCTCCCTCTCGCTGCTCTTCGGGGGCATGGTGGTGGCCCGGGTGCTCGCGCCCACGGGCGTGTTCGAGAACCTGGGCGTGCGCTTCCTGGTGATGACCCGGGGCAGCGGCAGGCGCTTCCTCCTGCTGCTCGCCGCCCTGGTGAGCGTTGTCTGCGCCATCCTGCCCAACGCCACCACGGTGATCCTCCTGGCCCCGGTGATCATCCGCGTCTGCGAGGCCCTGGAGCTGGACTTCGTTGGGCCGCTCATCCTCACGGCCATCCTCTCCAATGCGGCGGGGCTGCTCACCCTGGTGGGCGATCCGGCCACCTTTCTGGTGGGCCAGGCCATGGGCCTGAGCTTCATGGACTACCTGCGCCGCGTGAGCCTGGGCGGCGTGCTGGCCATCGCGGTGCTCGTGCCGCTCATGCCGGCGCTCTTCCCGACGGTGTGGAAGGCCAGGCGCACGCTCCCGGCGGGCCTGATCCCACCCCCCATCGAGCACAAGGGCTTCTGCGCCTTCGCCCTGACGGCCCTAGGCCTCATGGTGACGCTCTTCCTGGCGGGCGAGTTCCTGCCCAACCCCGTGATCCCCCCTGCGGCGGCCATCGTGGGCGC
>NZ_JBZVFJ010000359.1:0-1996 GCF_058402725.1 Fundidesulfovibrio sp.
GAAGCGGGTTTCCGTGAGGTCGCCGTTCTTGAGCACCTGGACGACCAGGGCCTGGATCTGGCGCTTCTGTTCGGGGGTGTAGATGTCGTAGTCGCGGATGGAGCGCATGAACAGGATAAGCGCCCGCCACTTGGAGTTGCGGGGCACGCCCAGGCGGTCAAGGGTTTCGCAGATGCCGTCGAAACAGCGCTTGCCATCCAGATTGACAGGCGAGTGAGCCTTCATCCCTGAGCGATAGCCCATCACAACGCCCTTGCCAAGCCCCTGCGTGGAAGGCTTCGCCATGGGTGCTGTCCGGCATTGCGGTGGTCCGGGCGGGGGCGGGGCGTGGGTTCCCTCCAGCGCGCGGCGCGCCGTCGCCGGGGGCGCTGCCTGGGGGGAGCGCCCGCGCCAGAACGCGCCAGAACGCGCCGGAACGGGCCGGAGCGGCCCTGCCCGGGCGGGTTGCAGGATGGCCCGCCCGGGCGCGCCGCTACTTCCAGCCCAGGCTCACCCGCGAGGGGCCGCGCACCGCCGTGACGGCCATGGACGATCCTCCCCGGGACTCCACGATCTCGCCGCCCTTGAGCAGCACGTCGCGCCCGATGTCGGGGTTGGTCACCCAGGCCTGGCCTTCAAGGCAGGCCACGCGCGCCAGGCGCTGGCCCTCCAGCACGGCGGTCTGGCCCTGGGCCAGCGTGACCACGGCACGCCCGCGCGGGGTCAGGGCGAAGAGCAGGCGCTGGAGGAACGCCGAGAAGGCGTTGGGAAACAGGGCGTCGCGCGCGTCGTCGGCCAGTCCGCGCGACTCGCAGGGCCAGTTGCGGGGGGTGGATTCGTATGCCATGGGATGCCTCCTTGTTTTCGCTTTTCGTCAACCAGAATAACTGTTACCGGAACAGACACAGATCAAACGAATTTCGACCGGAGCAGATCAGGTGCAGCCCGAGTCCTACCGCTACGAGACCGTGCGTCAGAGCGTGCTGGAGCAGATCGAGTCCGGCGGGCTCAAGCCCGGCGACAAGGCGCCCTCCCTGCGCCGCCTGGCCCAGCGCATGCGCGTGAGCCTCTCCACCGTGCTTCTGGCCTACGGCCAGCTGGAGAGCGAAGGCGTGCTGGAGGCCCGTCCCAAGTCGGGGTATTTCGTGCGCGCCCGGCAGAACCGCCTGCCCCTGCCCCGGGTGAAGTCCTGCCCGGACGAGTTCCCCGAGACGCTCAACCGCGCCCGGCTCATCGGGAAGCTCCTGGAGAACATGGCCCGGCGCGACCTGGTGCCCCTGGGCGTGGCCCGCACCGACGAGGCTCTGCTCCCCCTGGCCCAGCTCAACCGCATGCTGGCCCAGAGCCTGCGCGACGAGGGCGAGCGCACCGGCTACTACGGCCCCGTGCCGGGGCTGGAGTCCTTGCGGGTGCAGATCGCCTCCCACTGCCTGGACGCGGGCATCGAGTGCGGCCCCTCGGGGGTGGTGGTCACCAACGGGGCCATGGAGGCCCTGCACGTGGCCCTGCGCTCCGTGACGCGCCCCGGCGACACCGTGGCCATCGCCTCGCCCACCTACTACTGCTTCCTCCAACTTCTGGAGAATCTGGGGCTGCGCGTCATCGAAGTGCCCTCGCGCCCGGGCGAGGGCGTGCGCCCGGCCGACCTGGCCCTGATCACGGAGCGCTTCCGCGTGGCGGCCTGCGTGCTCACCCCCAACTTCAACAACCCCGACGGCGCGCTCACCCCGGACCCGGCCAAGGCCGAGATCGTGGAAATCCTCGCCCGCACGGGCACGCCCCTCATCGAGGACGACGTCTACGGGGACCTGCACCACGGCCCGGAGCGCCCCCGCTGCTGCAAGACCTACGACCGCGAGGGTCTGGTGCTCCACTGCTCCTCCTTCTCCAAGAGCCTCTCGCCGGGGTACCGCGTGGGCTGGCTCATGCCCGGGCGGGTCCTGGACAAGGCCCTGGAGATCAAGGCCACCGTGAGCGTGGCCACCGCCACCCCCACCCAGATGGCCGTGGCCGAGTT
>NZ_JBZVFJ010000360.1:0-1798 GCF_058402725.1 Fundidesulfovibrio sp.
CGGCAACGCCGTGACCCTGGCCCACCCCGCCTGCCTGGAGGGCCTTGCCGCCAGCCGCCCCACGGCGCGCCTGAAGTGTTCGGGCCGCTCCGTGGGCCTGCCCGACGGCTTCATGGGCAACTCCGAAGTGGGGCATATGAACATCGGCGCGGGCCGCGTGGTGTATCAGGACATGACCCGCATCGACGTAGCCATCGAAGAGGGCGCCTTGCGCGCCAACCCCGTGCTCAAGAACCTGGCCTCGGCCGTGCAAGCCTCCGGGGGAAGCCTCCACCTGATGGGCCTGCTTTCGGACGGTGGCGTGCACAGCCACCAGAAGCATCTAGAAGCGTTACTAGAAACGTTTCAAGTTCTCGGAGTTTCAAGGGTTTACGTGCACTGTTTCCTGGACGGCCGCGACACGCCGCCCAGCTCGGGGGCGGGTTATGTGCAGGCGCTGACCAAAGCCATGGACCGCATCGGCTGCGGTGCCGTGGCCTCGGTGACCGGGCGCTTCTACGCCATGGACCGCGACAAGCGCTGGGAGCGAGTGGCCGAGGCCTATGCCGCGCTCACCTCCGGGCAGGGCCTCCTGGCCTCGGACCCCGTGGAGGCCGTGCGCCAGGCCTACGCCGAGGGCCAGACCGACGAGTTCGTCAAGCCCCGGCTCATGGCAGGCCCCGACGGCAGGCCCCTGGGGCTGATCGGGGACGGCGACGCGGTGTTCTTCTTCAACTTCCGGGCCGACCGCGCCCGGGAGATCACCCGGGCCTTCACCGATCCGGCCTTCGACGCCTTCCCCCGCGCCAAGGTCCCGCAACTCGCCGGGTTCGCCACCATGACCGAATACGACGCCTCCTTCGGCCTGCCCTGCGCCTTCGGCCCCGAGGAGATCACCCAGACCCTGGGCCAGGTCTTTTCCGAGGCTGGTTTCAAGCAGCTGCGCATCGCCGAGACCGAGAAGTACGCCCACGTCACCTACTTCCTCAACGGCGGCCGCGAGGAGCCCTTCCCCGGCGAGGAGCGCCTCCTGGTGCCCTCGCCCCGCGAGGTGGCCACCTACGACCTCAAGCCCCGCATGAGCGCCCCGGAGGTGACCGACGCCCTCGTCGCCGCCCTGGACAAGGGCTACGGGCTGGTGGTGTGCAACCTGGCCAACCTGGACATGGTGGGCCACACCGGCGTGCTGGAGGCGGCCGTGGAGGCCTGCCGCACGGTGGACGGCTGCGTGGAGCGCATTCTGGCGGCCGTGCTGGCGCGCGGCGGCCGCGCCCTGGTCACGGCGGACCACGGCAACGCCGAGGAGATGGTCGACGCCTCGGGCGGCCCCATGACAGCCCACACCCTCAACGAGGTCCCGGTGATCCTGGTGGACCCGTCCCGTCCCGGGGCAAAACTGGCCGACGGCCGCCTGGCCGACGTGGCCCCCACCATCCTGGAAATGGCCGGGCTCTCACAACCCGCCGCCATGACCGGCACGTCGCTCCTGAGAGGCTAGCCCGCATGTCCGAGAGGAAGAAGCCCGTCACCCCGGTGAAGCCCAGCGGCCTGGAGCTGGTCTATCTCTATCCCTGCCCCTTCTGCGTGCGCGAGGTGCCGCTCATCGCGCCCACCAAGCCCACCATGGCCCAGTGCGACGCCTGCCACCAGCGTTTTCCCGTGGTTCCGGCGGACGATAAGCTCGTGCGTTTCCTGAAAATCATGACCGCGAGCGGACGCGCCGGCATCGACCCGGACTTCCTCTAAAGATTCCGGCCGACTCGTGAAGCATTTGGACGGCGGGCATGCCATGCGGCGTGCCCGCCGTTCTCTTTGGAGT
>NZ_JBZVFJ010000361.1:0-1670 GCF_058402725.1 Fundidesulfovibrio sp.
ACCGGGCAGGACCTGCTGCCCACCGTGAGCCCCACCTTCGAGTGGATCCGCCTGGCCCAGCGCATCCCCGTGCGCGTGCGCCTGCTGCGCCTGGAGGAGGGCGTGCTCCTGCGCGCCGGAGTCACGGCCTCCGTGCTGGTGATGACCGGCGACAAGCCGCAGGACCTGTCGAGCGTCCCGCCCGCCCCGGCCCTGCTCCAGTAGCCGGGGGGCAACGTCCGGTAAAAGAATCCCCGGCGCATGTTTGACGCACAGGCCGGATCATTCTATTTTCCCGGGACGCCCGGAGAAGTCTCACCCTGCCAACCCCACGACGCGCCACGCGGGCTCCCGCCCGTTCCGGCCACGGAGGCCACGGTATGATCGACGGACGCAACGCCGCCTGGGACCTCCTGGGCATGGGCCTCGCCCTGGGGGCCGAACGCGCCGCCTATCTCTTCGGCGGCGCGGCGCTCTCCTACGGCGCGCTGGCCGAGCGCTCCCTGCGCTTCGCCTCCTTCCTCGACGCCCGGGGCGTCCGGCCCGGCGAACGCGTCCTGCTCGCCCTGCCCGACACCCCGGCCCTGGTCTGCGCCTTCCTGGGGTCCATGCTCGCCGGGGCCTGCCCCGTGCCGGTGAACACCGCGCTGAAGGCCCAGGACTACGACTTCCTGCTTACAGACAGCGGCGCAGGGCTCCTGCTCACCGTCGCGGGCCACCCCTCCCTGGATGCGGCCGGACCGGACCGCCCAGCAGTGACCTGCGGCGACCTGGGGCCTTCGGACCTGGACGGAGCCCCCGGGGGCTTCGCCCCCCGCCCGGCTGATCCGGCCCATCCCGGCTTCATGCTCTACAGCTCCGGCTCCACCGGAAATCCCAAGGGCGTGCCCCACGCCCAGGAGAACCTGCTCGTCCCGCACAGGACCTGGGGCCGGGTGCTGGAGCTGGGTCCGTCGGACGTGGTGTTCTCCTCCAGCAAGCTTTTCTTCGCCTACGGCCTGCTGGCCAGCCTGGCGCTGCCCCTGGCGGCCGGGGCGGCCACGGCGCTCTTCCCCGGCAAGCCCGGCCCGGGCGACGCCTTCGACCTGATGGCCCTCCACCGGCCCACGGCCTTCTTCGGCGTGCCCACGCTCTACAACGCCATGCTTCGGGTCTACGAGCCCGCCATGAAGCCGTTCGTCCCGGCGCTCTGCTACAGCGCGGGCGAGGCCCTGCCGCCGCTTCTGCACGAGGAGTGGCTGCGGCTCACCGGGCGGGAGATCCTGGACGGCATCGGCTCCACCGAGGCCTTCAACGTCTTCGTCTCCAACCGCAAGGGGCGCTCCCGGGCGGGCAGCGCCGGGCAGCCCGTGCCGGGCTTCGAGGTGCGCCTCGTGGACGACGAGGGCGGCGACGCGCCCCCGGGCAGCGAGGGCCACCTGCTCATCCGGGGCGAGGGCCTCTGCCGGGGCTACTGGAACCGCCCGGACAAGACCCGCGAGACCATGCTCCCCGGCGGATGGCTGCGCACCGGGGACGTGTTCGTGGAGGAGGGCGGCTTTTTCTCGCACCGGGGCCGCAGCGACGACATGCTCAAGTCGGGCGGCCAGTGGGTGTCGCCGGTGCGGGTTGAGGAGGAACTCTTGCGCCATCCCGCCGTGGCCGAGTGCGCGGTGGCGGCGCGGCGCGCGGCGGGCGCGGAGGTGGTCTGC
>NZ_JBZVFJ010000362.1:0-1585 GCF_058402725.1 Fundidesulfovibrio sp.
TCATTGATCGCCCACCAGGTTTCATCCGTGGGGGGCGCTTCCACCAGCACCCGGTCGAAGCCGAATCGGTCGAGTTCCCGCAGTCGGGCGTACAGGCCACGTCCATAGGTCTCCACCCGGGCCGGCAGCAGGAACTGGGGCAGAGACGGGGGCAATCCCCGGTAGCGCAGGTTCTGGTTGCGGCGCAGCACCGCGACGCGCAATCCCTGGTCCAGCAGGGTCATGGCACGGGCGGACAGGGTTTCAACGGTGTGAATTTCCAGTGGGGTGGCGGGCGCGTAGTGGCCCGCCAGGGCGCCGGGCACCCGGGGTGTGGCGGGCAGCACGGTTTCCGGATGGGAGAGGTAGTCGATGCCCTCCTCGCCCAGGACCTCGCGCAGGGCGGACAGGGGTAGCGCACCCGGGCGCAGTACGCGGGGACGTTCGCCGAGCAGGGAAACGATGGTGGATTCCAGGCCCAGGCGACAAGGACCGCCATCCAGCACCTGGTCCACCTGCATGCCGAAGGCGCTGCGCACATGCCAGGCCTCGGTGGGGCTTACCGCACCGAAGCGATTGGCCGACGGTGCGGCGAGACCTCCCCCCTGGGCGACGCCGAATTCCCGCAGCAAGGCCTGGGCCATGGGGTGCTGGGGGGCGCGCAAGGCCACGCTGTCCTGACCGCCGGTCACGCTGCGGGGCACGTCGTCCCGGGCCGGCAGCACCAGGGTGAGGGGGCCGGGCCAGAAGCGGGCCATCAGCCGTTGCGCGGTTTCCGGTATGTCCCTGGCCCAGGCGTCCGCGTGGGACGCATCGGCCAGATGCACGATGAGAGGGTGATCAGCGGGACGTCCCTTGATCTCGAACACCCGCCGCACCGCGTTTTCATTGCGGGCATCGGCCCCCAGGCCGTAGACGGTTTCCGTGGGGAAGGCCACCACGCCGCCGGCGCGTAGCCGCTCCGCCGCCTGGGCAATCAGTTTGTTGGGCATGGCTGCATCGAGTTTTCCGAGGTGGCCGGCAGTCCCGGCGCGAATTCCCGCTGCCTGGCCAGGCGACGCACCAGGGTGCGCCCGGCGCGCTCGGTGGCGCGGTTGATGGCCTGGTAAAGATCGGCTTCCACATCCTCGATCACCACGGCGGTGGCCTGTTTCAGACGTGCTTCGATCAGGCAACGCTTGTCGTTGCCGCCTCGCGGGCCGTTGATGTCGGACAGCCGCACGGTGAGACGCATGATGCTGTCGTCACCGTAGGACATGGCGTAGGCCAGTCGTTTCTGGACGTACTCGCGTAGACCCGGCGTAAGGGTGAATCCATGGGTATGAATGTCGAGATGCATGGGATTTCTCCAGGTGGAGGGGGACGGCAAGTTCAGTATGGAGGCCGGTTTCAAGTCGAGCAAACAGATACTTCCATGTGTTTAGATCGAAAAAAACGAGCAATCGAGCGGGCCGGGCAACACGATTTCTCGGCACCTGTATGGGGGGCTCGCGGTAGGGGGGGCGGTTGCGGGGCGAATGAAAATGCCGCCCTTTGATGCGTGGGATCGCGCCGCAAGCGGACGCTCCTACCTCAGCGCGAACTGCTGAACCTTGATTCCGCAGTT
>NZ_JBZVFJ010000363.1:0-1566 GCF_058402725.1 Fundidesulfovibrio sp.
CACCGTCATGACGATGGGAAAAACAAACGGCGTAATGGTGAGCAGAATGCCGATGATCATCGCCCCGCTCATCATGTTGCCGAACAGGCGCACCGCCAGGGCCAGGGTGCGCGAGACCTCGCTGATGAGGTTGAACGGCAGCATGATGATCGTCGGTTGAATGTAGGACTTGAGGTAGCGGCCCCAACCCCGCCCCTCAATGCCGAACAGCAGCACGGCCACCAGAACACAAAGCGCCAGGGCCGCCGTGGTCGACAGCGAGCTGGTCGGCGGTTCGAAGCCGGGGAACACGGTACACAGCGCGGACAAGGCGACGAACAGGAACAGGGTGCCGAGAAAGCCGAGATACTTGCGCGGCTGGCGCAAGCCGACTTCCTCAATCTGCTTTTCCAGAGTGGTGACGATGATTTCCAGCAGGTTCTGCCAGCGCGAGCGTCGCAGATCCCGGGACAGCCGATGGGTGACGAGTATCGAGCCGACCGTCAGCACCCCCATCAGTACCCAGGTGAAGACGATGGTGGCGTTGAGTTTGACCCAGCCGAACTGCCAGAAAATGATTGCGTCGGGACTAAGCTGCATGGCGGGTCTCCACGGCCGAACGCGGGGGCGGTCGGGATCGGGTCAGTCCCAGCACCAGCGGGCGGGCCAGGACAAAACCGAGCAGACACAGCAGCAGTGGTGGCCAGGCGGGTTGATCAGTCGAAGGCCCGAAGGCCTGGCCAACCCAGTAAATGCCCACCATCGCAACGCCCATCCGCAGCAGCAGGCTGGCGGTGAACCACAGCGCCGGGCGTCGGGAAGACAGGCCTTTGCGCACCGTCCACCAGAGGCCGCCGTAGAACAACACGCCCATCAGCAAACCCGCCAGCGCCGCCAGCATCCAGTTCAGAGCTTCAGGCATCGCCATCCTCCTCATTCAGTTCGCGCAGGGCCCGCTCTTCCTTGGCCACCCAATGCCAGGCGTTGAAACAGCCGATGGTCAGTCCGGCCACCAGCAACGCCAGGGTCCAGGAACGGCCGCCCGGATAGCGCGCATCCAGCCAGAGCCCGAGCCCTGCGCCAAGCAGGGTCGGAATCGCCACCGACCAGCCCACCAGACCCATCATGCCGAGACCGAACCAGACGCCGGCCGAGGCATGGCGCCGGGCCTTGAGCTTGCGTGCCGCCTTGGCGCCGACGGTCTGGGCAAGGGTGGGCTTGTCGGGTGTGTCATTCATGGTGGAAGGCCACCATCTGGTGGATCAGGCCGCTTTCCATCTTCGCCAGCACCGAGCGCACGCTTTGCTCGTGTTCATCCAGGGTCAGGAACTCCTGTTCCACCGCCGCCCGCAACTGGCCGAGGTCGCTTCCGGACTGGGCGCGGCGCACGGAAACGAACACATCCATGCCGGCCTTGACCAGCACACCTTCATCCACCGCCACGTAGACCTCGCCCGCCGTTTCGGTTTCGTAAACCAGGATGCCCGGCGCCAGCGCCGCCACGCAATCCAGCCGGCGCGGCAGGATGCCGAACGCGCCCTCGTGGGTCTCGGCAACGATGCGCGCGACGCCGGCCGCGTCGGTGAA
>NZ_JBZVFJ010000364.1:0-1521 GCF_058402725.1 Fundidesulfovibrio sp.
GAGCCCCGGCACGGTCAGGGACTCCACGTCCAGGGCCGCGCGCCCGCCGGAAAAGTTCCCTGGGGCTTTGAGCCGGTCCGAGAGCCCCCTGGGCAGCGCGGCCAAGGCCCGGGCCGCCACCTCGGGAACGTCCTGGGGAGCGCCCTCCAGGGCCAGCGCGGGCACCTCCAGCACCAGCCCCGTGAGCCGCGCCGAATCGCCCGCCACGTCCGCCTCGCCCGAGGCCGAGAGCGACGCCCGCAGCCATGCGGCGGAGGCCTCGCCCCGCTCCAGGCGGAAGGCGGCGCGCAGGGAACGCGCGGGGAGGTCGAAACTCCCGTCCAGGGCGATGTCGCTTTCGGCCCGGACGGTATCCGGCTCCTTGAGGCCCGTCCGGATCGCCGCGCCGCAACGCCCCGCCAGGGAGAACGCCCCCGTCGAGGCTGCGTCCAGGCTGAGTCCCGTGGCCCAGGCTTCGCCCTGCGGCAGGGCAAGGCGCATCTCGCCGTCGGAGACCAGAACGCGCAGGCTGCCCAGCGCCATGGGCGGCTGGGACGGACGCTCCTGCGGCCCCTCGGAGGCCTTGCGCCCCGTGAGCGTCACGGACACGCGCGGGGACTCCACGCGCACCAGCCAGTGGCGGCCGTCCGGGGCGTCGCGGCGCTCGAAGACGCAGCGCGCGGCCCGGATGTCCACCTCCATGTCGGGGAAGGAGCGGCGCAGGCGCACCTGGAAGAGTTCCGCGCGGGGCGGGTCCACGGAGAGCACGGTGTCGTCGGCGGAGGCCTCCACGCCCAGTGCCGCCAGGGAGGCGTTGAGGGCCTGGGTGCGCGACGGCGCATGGGCCAGGAAGGCAACGAGCGCCAGCACGGCCAGCATGGCCGCGGCGGCAAGCGTGCGCCCGACGCGTCCGCGCCTCGCAGGCCTCGCCGCCTCGCCGTCGGCTGGTGGTGGACGCATGCCCGATCCCCCGCGCTGTGGATGGATGAACCGGTTACATACTACCATGCACCGATGGTTGCGTAAACTACAGCGGCTTGCGCGCCGGGCGCGCCTGGGCCATGATGGAACGCCCGGAACGCTCCGGGCAAGGAGTGCCCATGCTCGACGACGCCCACAACGCGCGCTTTCTGGAGATGCAGGTCGCCCGGAGGCCCGGGCGCATCCGCGACGTCATGGAATTCCGGCTTCTCCTGGAGCCCGAAGTGGCCGCTCTGGCCGCCCGGCGGCGCAAGCCGGAAGACCTGGAACGCCTGCGCCGCGTCCTGGCGGAGCAGGAGCGCTGCGCCGACGCCGATTTCGCAGGGCTGGACGCGCGCTTCCACACGGCCCTGGCGCGCTGCACGGGCAACGAGGTGGTCTGGGAGACAGCCGCCATGCTGCGCGACCTGGTCTCCGAGAGCCGTGCGGCCCCGCTCATGACCGAAGCCCGTCGCGCGGGCTCCCTGCACGACCACCGCCTCATCCTGGAGGCCCTGGAACAGGGCGATACCGGGGCCTGCCGCGAGGCCATGCGCGAGCACCTGCTGCACACCGGCGAGG